>CAYIGH010000001.1:0-5291 GCA_964362915.1 Candidatus Woesearchaeota archaeon
CGATATTGCTCTTGCCGAAGGCGATGATTCCTCCTCGCAAAGGAGTGAGTCCATCACCAATAATGCTGTGGCCCTGGCAGTCAAGGAAGATATTATCAGCTCCGAAGATGATGCCATTTTGACCTCCGCAATTGAGGTCTTGGGTTAATGTTGTGTTTTGAGTGATTGTTGAGCCGCATTGGATTGTATTAACCTCGAAAACTAAAGTATTACTTGAGCCTATTCTGCCTTGATTATCTGTAGCATAGACAGTGAAATTATGTAAACCATTAAGTGTTCTTTTTTTTGCATTGCATAATGCATAAAAATCCTGCTGGCTGATATCCATATCTTCAGAAATACCATCCCAAACAAGATTACACTTACTGGTATTACTACCGACGGGGGGAATTACCACAGCGTTAATTTCAAACTCACTTGTATTTATAATGCCTTGTGCATCAAGGAGTTGATTCAAATAGGATGGATTAAACGAAACTGAAACTGAAGGAGCTGGTCCAACATTTATATCCCACACTAACTCCTCGCCAAAATAACCGAATTCTTCTGAAAGCATTTGCAATGTCATTGTATGTTTGCCAGATTCCAGTGGTGGCTGCATTTTTATTTGAAATCTAAATGTTTTATTTTCTCCTGACTTCACAACTTCATTTTCACTAAGAGAAGGCAAGACCTCTGTGAATCTTCCATTTGAAGATAGCATTATCTTAGTGCCTTTCCATTCCTTTAACCCTGTATTTGAGACATTTATCAATGCATTAAAAGTCTCAGTTGTATCTAATTCAGAAGGAAGATTATAATTCAAAATTTTTGCGTTATAGTTTGCTAGAACATTGAATTGAACTTTATCAAAAGCTGTTAAAACTTCATCACTTGCATAGACAATTATTTGAAATGAGCCATTTACTGTATTTCCAAGAAATAATGTTTGATTTGTTTCATTCAATTTATCAAAAGGAACAAAGGTAGAACCTCCATCATCTGATAAGAATATATTATAAAAAAGCGAGTTTCCATCCCCATCCTGAGCATCCCAAGTAATATTGAAATCGCCTGTTAATGTAGCTCCATCGATTGGATTAGTAATTTGAATAGAGGGTATAGCATTTGACACATTTCTTTCTCCTATAAGGTTATTATTTATATCATAAAACAAAAATTTCTTTGTGGAACTGTTCCAGGGAATTGCTATAAATTCAGGAGCAAAGGCAAATTGTTCATCTAAAGGAATGAAAGAAATATTAAATTTAAAAATTTGTAATATATTATTACTATTATCGCGAGTTTCTAATTTATAATCTCCTGGATTTAAATTGATATTTCCATTCCAAATATACCATGTTTCAAATCCTAAAATCCTTGTCTCTCCAGAAGAAATATTTTTACCAAAATCAATAAGCATTGAAACTACTTCTGAACTTGATTCTATTTGCCCCCTACGCCCGCCTACAGACAAAGTAGACATTAATGGTAAATATGTCCCTGATTTGTCAACCCATTGAGAAACAGATCCTGCACCCATAAAACTTCGAACAGCACCATATCTTTGAAATTTATTTCTTGCCACCCAATAGCCGTCAACATTCTTGCCGGATTGAAGAAACTGTTGATATTCCTCTTTACCCTCACCTGAATACAAACCGTATGTATGCCCAATCTCATGTGCTAAAGTAGTAGAATAATCATAACCTTCAAGATCTCTAATCGCAACAACCTTATTGCCACATTTATTCTCAAAAAAAATTCCTAAAACATCTAATTCTGCATTCTCTGGACCACTAAATTTCGGCATCCACTTTTTTGATGGAATCAAAACGAATCGGTCTACGCTTTTATCTAGGTTAATCAACTCATTACAGACTTGTTCTACAGCTTTATGAAGCGCTGCTAATTTATTTTTTCCTGTAAGTCTTCCAAAAACATCATCGTTTTCAATCTCTATTATACGTTCTGTAGTACCTCCTACTGGCTTAAAAGGAAGAACAATTTTTCTGACTTTTAGTGGTGTAGTTGAATATTCAAAATCTATGCCATCGTCAGAAACAGGGTATGCCCCATTAATAAAAGCTTTTGCCTTTTGTATGTGTTTCTTTGGTAATTCTCCTATTTTCTTATTCTTGTCTGCCGCTTGGCTGAAAACAAGAGGATAAGCCATAATTTTTATCTTCTTTGTTTCTTTATTTTTGAATTCTAACTCGCCAATGTTGTTATCTGGCCCAACATCATCTATAGGATCTTTGTCATTGACTTCTACTATATTTTCCAAACAATCAGTAAATGTTTGAGTACCGGCCCATACAACTTCCCAGTTTAAATAGCATGTGTCACAAGTTTTAAAGTAATCTGTCACATTGCTGGGAAACTTATTAAGAACCTTAACCCAAAAATAAGAAGGGGTGTCACATTCTCTTCCAGGAGTTGCAGGTGGTAACTCAAATGAATCACTTTCCCAAATAAGATTGTTTCTGTCTCTGTTGTAATATACAATAAGTTTAGCAACAATAGGTGTAGGTGGTGGAGAAACATCGCAATTAATTGGATGTTTATGATACCAGTTCGTTATTTTAATTGAAACATCTTTATAAACAGGTCCCCAGGGGTGAAAACGGATTGTAGGTTCTTGTGCAAATATTTTTTTGGATTTTCCTTTTACAAAATCTATTTTTGATTTCACGCGGATTTTATCACATGCGCCTCTTTGTAAAGTTTCAAAATCATAGCTTGCGTCAACTTTTCCATTATCATGTTTTGCATAATGATCTATCCAAATAGCTTCTGATGGGTGAAACCATGAGCCATCGGTTCTTATTTCTACATCATCAAGGCATTCGCATGATTGAGCATTTGTTAAATTAATATTTAAAATGAATAAAAGAATAGAGGTAATTATACCAATGAATAAAATCTTCTGAAAACCACCTTTTTTAAAGGCCTTCATACTCTTTATAGGATAAAGAGATTTATATAGATTATTGTCTTCCACACTAATTACGCATTCTTCTCAAGAAGCCATTTCCACATGGGAAGATATTTTATCTTTTTCTTTTTGATGGTCTCTTCTCCTTCCTTATCCTCAGTAATGATAAGAAGATTTTTACATCTGAGCTCTTTGCTTCCTTTTAACAAAGCCTTAATCTCTCTTTCTTTAGTGTTAAGATCAGAAATGTCATAGCAGACTTGAATAAGCTGTTTCACCTTTAAGTTCTCTTTTACAATAAAATCAACTTCTTCTTGTGTGCTGCTCATCCAATAAAAAATATTTCCTTTGCCGTGTTTTTTAATGAGTCGATTAGCAACAATATTTTGATACAGCCATCCAGAATCCCTGCTAAAAGTAAATCCTAATAAATTTCTTAGCCCGTTGTCCACACAATAAACAACTGCCATTGTTTTTTCTTGTTCTTTTACAGAATAAGAAAATTTTTTAATAAAATTAATCATATAAGATTCTTCAAGATAATAAGAGTATCTTTCAACAGTATCCAAACTCAAGTTTAGGAATTTAGATATTTTGTTAAATGAAACTCTTCTTCCAATATTAGTAAGATAAAACTTAGCGAGTGATTTAAGTTTAGAAATGTGTTCTATAGCGTGATTTTCTACTATATCCTTGCTAATAATGTCCTCAAAATAAGTTTGAAGCAATTCTTTTTTCTGCTCCTTTAAACAAACAAGAGGAAATCCACCATATTCTGAATATTCTCGCAAGAAAGATTTTATTTGATATTTTTTGGATATTAGATCTAAAATGCCTTTCAATTGAATTTTTTTAAATAATAAAAATTCTTCGAAATCCAAGGGAGAAATACCCAAGTCAAGATGCCTGCCGGTCAACACAGAAGCAATCTCGCTAAAAAGCAGTTTTGTATTAGAACCTGAAACAAAAATAAATGCCTTTTTTAATTCATGCATTGTTCTTGCAAACTTCTCCCATTCTTTTATTTTATGTGTCTCATCCAAAAAAATATAAGGTTTAGATGTTGGTTGCACGTACTCCAAATAAGCTTCATAAATTTGATTTAACAACTCCAAACTTAAATCTTTAAATCTTAAGTCTTCAAAATTAATGTATAAAATATTTCTTGGATTAATTTTTTGATCTATTAATTGCTTTATATACTGAAGTAAAATTGTTGATTTGCCACTTCTTCTTACTCCAGTTATAACAATTATCTGCTCTGTTTTCCTTAATTCCGATAGCTTTTGAAGATATTTTGGCCTTATAATTCCTATATCACGTTCCTTTGTCCAAAAATTCCAGTCTTCTAATATTTCAATTATTTCTGCTTTTTCCATTCCTTTTTAAAGGAAATAATGTTTATAAATCTATCGGTTATATTTTGATATTTTAACCGATATAACATAAAACAATTTAATAAGATATTTTAGTTTTTATGAAAAATATACTATTTATAAACTTGAATTCGCCGCATGCTAAATGTGTAGGTTCATAACATTTGTCCGCCCTACATAATTCGCCGCATGCTATTTGAAAAGTTTTCCATTATAAAGGCGGATAATTTAAAAAAGTCTACCCTTTAAAGGTTAGATTATTTTATGGCGATGGACTTGGGGAAGGAGTAGGTGTTGGTGAAGGTGAAACCAGCGGCTTGAGCTTGGGTTTAATGCTCACGGTCTGGCCCACTGGAATTTTCACCGTGCCTTGGTAGGTCTCATAGCCGTACTTGGTGAATTTTACTTGGTAAGAACCTTCGTAGAGGTCTTTGATAGTGATGGGGGTTGTGCCAGTATAGCCTTTGTATTTTCCATCCAGGTAGAAGTAGGCGCCGGTTGGGTCAGAAGAGGCAGACAGGATTCCTTTGGGTACAATGTTTAAGACATTCTTGAGGTTATCTTTTGTTTGCTGGTCTTGACTGGATTTATCAATGGCTGCGATGGTTTCTTTCACCGACGCGCCACTGCCGCCACCTTGCGGGGCTGGATATTGGTTGCAGGTGAGAGAATCATTGGTTGGATCAATACCTGGGGTAAAGGGTCCTGGTGCTGGAGGCGGATCATCACCAAGGAACAGGAACCCAAACGTTCGAACGGCGTCTGAGAGGTCAACAGCGCCGTCGTCATTTGAGTCTGCCGCATCTTTGCAGAAAAGGTCATCCGGACTACCGAGGAACAAGTACCCCAGCGTATTAATACCGTCAGAGATATCTACTTCCCCGTCGGCGTTGGAGTCATCTCTTCTGAATTGAAATCTATTCTCTGGAAAGAATTTCAGGAGATAGACATCATAACTTCCTGCTCCGAATGAATCTGTCCAGCCCGCAGTAATATAA
>CAYIGH010000001.1:5391-11308 GCA_964362915.1 Candidatus Woesearchaeota archaeon
TCCTTTGCCAATCTAAGTTTCCATTGGAATTGGTTTTAATTAAATAGACATCATAACTTCCTGCTCCGAATGAATCTGTCCAGCCCGCAGTAATATAACCTCCATCAGTTGTTTGTTGGACTGAACGACCAGCCTCATGATCGGCTCCTCCAAATGTCCTTTGCCAATCTAAGTTTCCATTGGAATTGGTTTTAATTAAATAGACATCATACCCCGCTCCAAATGACCTTGCCTCTCCAGTAATAATGTACCCGCCATCAGTTGTTTGTTTGACTGATACTCCTGCCTCATCTCTAGTCCCTCCAAATGTTCTTTCCCATTCAAAATCTCCATTAGAATTGGTTTTAATTAAATAGGTATCAGCTCCTCCTGCTCCGAATGAACTTGTGTAACCTGAAATAATATAACCTCCGTCAGTGGTTTGTTGGACTGAAAGTCCTTCATCCTTAGCAGCCCCTCCAAATGTTCTTTCCCATTCCAAATTTCCTTGGGAATTAGTTTTAATCAAATAAACATCATCCTGTCCAGCTCCAAATGACCATGCCTCTCCAGTAATAATATAACCTCCGTCAGTGGTTTGTTGGACAGAATATCCATAATCATCATTCGATCCACCGAATGTTCTTTGCCATTCTACTTCCTGAGCTACAACCATCCCAAAACTAAAGATAACGACAATAAAAAATATGCAAAAACTCTTTTTTTGAGAGATTTTCATTCTTTATAAAGAAAATTGAGATTTATATAGATTGTTACAACCCATCATTCACATCTTCAATAACCATTTCCATAGTGGAATCTAAATTACTTTTTCCACTATTGTCCCTGTAGAAGTTAAAGTTATCTGGCTATTTCCTTTCTTGTATTTTATTGTTATCTCCCCTTTGAAAGACTCTTCTTTGTTGAGAAGAGGATTGCAGTCTATTGTTATTACAGTGGTATTTTTTGGCTCGACGTCTAAAGAAGAAGAATTTATTCCACAATTTGAAATGCTGATATTTTCTATATTATATCTTTCATCGCCATTATTTTTTATTTCCAATATTATCTTATTTTGCTGTACATTCCAAGCATTTGCATAAAATGGAGGACTCAAGAAGACAGCCCCATTAGTATAATTATCTGGATTAAATGCTCCTACTGCTATTAAAATTGCAATAGTCACGATAACAGCAATAATCATCCAGCCGTAAGTCATAGTCAATTCTATTGCTGCCTGCCCTTTTTTTCTTGTTTTTTTTAATAAAAATAAACCTATACAAATAAGTCCTGTCCCAAGCAAACTGTTGAATGGCCTATTTGATTCTTCAATAATAACAAATCCTGTTATTCCTGTTATTGAATTTAAGAGATAAGATGCTCCTGTAAATAGGAATACAAATCCCAGAATGAAATATATGGCCCTTTTCATATAATTTTTAGTTTATCATTGTATATAAAATATTTGTTTATTAAACAAATATTGTTTTTTTAAAAATATAAACCCTTGAAGAGATAGAACAACTGAATTAAACTTGTTTAAGTTTTGTTTTATCAAGAGTTTTATCACCTTCTCTTAATTCGGATAAGCCTTTCTTGCCTTAAATTAAAGTAAGGACTTAATCTTCGAAAGGCTTTGAAGAATCATATCTAGAATATAAACCCTTGAAGAGGAGGCTCAATCTTATTAATTAGATAGATTGAACGTCCTCTTCTGGGCAAAAAGAGGTGATATTTTATCAAAGTATAGGTAGTATTTAAACTTTTCGGTTTGTTGTAACTTCTTAATGGGAACATTAACTTTTTGTATCTTAAGCGTGGTATTCTCAATAATACGAACTTTTTAGTTTCTTTGTTTTTATGCAAAAAGCATATAAATAGTTTTTTGTTTAGAGAATTATATGGAGAGTATTAATAACCAAATCGAAAAAGTAGGACAAGAGCAAATTCATGGGCTTTTGTTTGGAGATAAACTTAGTTGGCAGGCTATTATTTATGATTTAATTAATACTGAGCAATTAGACCCGTGGAATATAGATATTTGTCTTTTAGCTAATAAGTATTTAGAAAAAGTAAAGGTGTTGGAAGAGGCTAATTTTTTTGTATCAAGTAAGGTGCTTTTAGCTGCCTCGCTGCTTTTGAGAATAAAATCAGAGATATTGCTTAATCATTATCTTCCTAGTTTAGATGAGATTTTGTTCGGAAAGGAAGAGGAAAAGAAGTATTCACAGGAAAGAATAGAATTAGATGAAGAAATTCCAGAATTAATTCCTAGAACGCCATTGCCTAGGGGAAGAAAAGTTAGTCTGCAGGAATTAATGACTGCTTTAGGAAAGGCCATAAAAACAGAAACAAGAAGAATTAAAAGAGTTATTATAGACAAACAAAGAGCATTGGAAACAGGCGCTGTTTTACCTAAAAGAGCCATAAACTTAAAGTCCCAGATAGGACATTTATATGGAAAGTTAAAAAATATTTTTTCTGAGAAAGGAGAAGAAAGAATTCCCTTTTCAAGTTTTACAGGAAGCAGTAACGAAGAAAGATTAGCTAATTTTGTTCCATTATTACATTTGGATTATCAACATAAGGTTCTTGCGGAGCAGGATAGTCACTTTGATGAAATCTGGGTTTGGCTAAAAGAAGTTTATGAAAAAAAGCACGCCAGTGCTTTGGAAATAATGAGAAAAGAGGCGGAAGATGCCATGAAAGAAGACCTGATTCAGATGGCAAAAGAAGGAGAGTTGGAGAAATTAGAAAAGAAAAAGAAAGGCAAGAGGGGAAGGTTTAAGAAAAAAGAGGATTTTGTTGATGTTAAGGATATGAAAGAAGAGCAGAGGAATGAGATGGAAGAAAGTAATATCGATGATTAAAAAGTTAGAGAGCTTATCTCTTAAATTTATTAATTAATTGCTTCTCTGTTTATTCTTGAGATAGCCTAATCTTATCTGTACCGACTAGTTTTATATCTGATTTTAATATTGACTTATAAAGTCTGACTAAATTTTGTACTATTGCATTTTTTTTGTTAAGTTGGAAGAGTTTTGCTTTACCTATATCTCTTGTGTGTACAGCTATTTTATTTGCTATAAATTTTGGCCATATTCTATATAATGTTACCCATCCTATACCTGCATTTCTTGCTATGTCGCTTAAGCTATAATCAAAATCTCTTCCAGTAATTAAGAAGTCTAGGATTCTTGTTACAGGAGTATCTCCTAAATATCTG
Organism: Candidatus Woesearchaeota archaeon; assembly: GCA_964362915.1. Lineage (GTDB taxonomy): Archaea > Nanobdellota > Nanobdellia > Pacearchaeales > GW2011-AR1 > JAUSIK01. Next base: position 8,597 of record CAYIGH010000001.1, read on the forward strand.
ATGAATTTTGTTTCTTCCATAAGAATTAGAAAAAACTGTAATTTATAAATCTTTTGTTATGGAATAATATTATTTCATTACAGAAGAAATTGTTTTTGATAAAATTTAAGTATTTTGTTATATTGATTAAATTTATATGAGGGAGGATGATTAGCAAGTTAAGTTAATAGTAAAGTTAATCCTAGAAAGGTTAGATAATATGAATAAGTGGGGAGGTGCTCATTCTGAACTTAATAGAGTTGTGAAGAGTTTACCTAGTCATGTTAGAGAAACTCATAAAGGGAAAAAGCAAGTTAATAGAGCAATAAAATTATTATTAAATTTAGGGTTTGTATTAATGAAGATGTCTACTGGCGAACATCATGTCTCTTTAAATCCTAGCATGAAGAAAGAGATATACGACTTTATAGAAAAGAATGAAAGAGATGAATATAAAGATTAAATATTTTTATTTTTAAATTTATTAATTAATTGCTTCTCAGAAAGCAATTTTTCTTCTCCTGACGACATATCTTTGAGCTTATATTTTTCTTTTTCTATTTCTTCCTCACCTAAAAATATGGCATATGGTATTTTTTGTGCATTTGCAAAATCCAATGCTTTGCTTGGCTGGCCTTCTGTTATTGAACATGAAATATTATTTTTTCTTAGTTTTTTTGCCAGCTTTATGGCTTCTTCTTCTTGATTGAAGGAAATTATTAGAATTTCTGGAATTGTTTCTATTTTTAATTTTGATAATTCTTCACTACATAGACTAATTAAAGCTTCTATACTAAAAGAAATTCCTACGGCAGGAATTTCTTTACTTATGAATTTTCCGATTGTTTTATCGTATCTTCCGCCTCCAATTAAAGTAGTCTTCTTGTTTTGAAGAACAAATTCAAAAATATTGCCTGTATAATATCCAAGACCCCTAACCATGGAAGGAGTGAATCTTGTTTTTATTCCATATAGCTTGCATTTTTTAATTAATGATTCTAATTCTTCTGCTCCGTCAAAAGCATTATCTTTAAAAAATTCTAGGGTTTTTTCCATTAGTTTGAATAAAGTCACTATCTGATTTGATGAAGCATATTTCTTTAAATTTGCTTTTACTGTATCCAAGCCCAGTTTTTCTATTTTGTCCAATTCTCTCATTATTTGCTTAGTTTCTTTTATTTCAACACTTTCTATTATTGCATTGAGAAGTTTTCTGTTATTAATTTGAATCTCAAATTCTTTTATATTCAGCTCTGACAATATATCATTTACTAATGTTATACATTCTGCATCAGCATTTACAGAAGGATCTCCTACAATATCTGCATCGCATTGAGTAAATTGCCTTGTTCTGCCTGCTCTAATAGGCTCGTCTCTAAAATTTTCACCTATCTGGTATCTTTTAAATGGAAGTTTAATGTTTGGATTCTCCTTGAATATTCTTGCTAACTGAAAAGTAAATTCGTATCTTAGGCCAAGATTTCTGCCGCCCCTATCTTGAAGTCTAAATCTATCTGCTACTGCTTCATCCTCCTGCTCATTAGCCAGAGATTCTGGCTTCATTAGTTCGTCAAACTCAATTAAAGGAGTTTCAACTGGAAGAAAGCCGTATAATTTATAGTATTTTTCAACTATCTTTTTTATGGCTGCTCGTTTCAAAGATTCTGGAGGGAGATAATCCTGAAAACCCTTTACAGTTGATATGTCTAGCTTCATGGTTTTAGAAAAGGAGACGGGTTTTTAAAATTACCTCTTTCCCTCCCATTCTCCATAGAACTGTTCTAAATATGCTAACATGAAATCATGGCGCACTTGTGCAATTCTTTTTCCTGTAGGAGTTTGCATCAAATCTTTAAGCAAAAGAAGTTTTTCATAAAAATGATTTATTTGGGATGTTTGTCTTTTAAGATAGTCCTCTTTTGTTGTGTGTAATTGAGGTTTTATTTCTGGATTATAGATTATTGTTCCTTTATAACCGCCATATGCAAAGCATCTTGCGATCCCTATAGCTCCTAACGCATCTAATCTGTCAGCATCTCTTACTATTTTTCCCTCTAATGTTTTCATCGGTTTTTCTTCTCCCATCCCCTTAAATGAGATATTTTCTATTATTTCGCATATATGCAAAATAGTATCATTGTTAAGATTTTGACTTCTTAAATATTCTCCTGCTATTTTTGACCCTATTGAAGTATCTCCTTCATGAAACTTGAAATCAGCCACGTCATGCAAGAGAGCAGCTAATTGAATGATTAGATAATCTGCCTTTTCTTCTTTTGCAATCGCAATCGCATTTTTCCAAACCCGATGAATATGCCACCAATCATGACCAGAACCTTCATTCTCACATTTTTCCCTAATAAACTTTTTTGTTTGTTTTATAATAAAATTATTTTGCATGGTTTTTATAAAATTAGAAGGCTTTTATAGTTTTTTGTTTATAAAAGAAATTGTGCTTAATCATAATTATGTTACAGTAATTACAGAATAGATAATGAACAAATTTTTGCATACGAATAACATATGAAGTATACCTAAATATATGTATAATTAACCAAAGAGTCTTATAATATCTCTTAGAATAAATTATTGTGCATACTTAAAATTAAAGAATTATAGATGATAATTCAAATAACTATTGAAAAGGTACAAATGTAACATTAATGCGGTTTAGTAGAGTTTATAAAAGAAATTCTAAAATTATCTGGTTATTAATTGTATCGGCTTTATAGT
>CAYIGH010000001.1:11408-94518 GCA_964362915.1 Candidatus Woesearchaeota archaeon
GTTTATAAAAGAAATTCTAAAATTATCTGGTTATTAATTGTATCGGCTTTATAGTTCTTTGAATACCTTTCCTTATATAACTAATTAAAGACGCGCTTTCTTTTTCAATTATGGGCTGCTGTATTTCTATTGTTATAGATATTCTTGTTCCTTTTTTGATTTTATAATTTCCTCTGCTGCCTGCCCATGTTTCTTTTGCCATTGTTATGAAAGCATATAATTTAATAAATGATAATATATAGAAATATAACACTACTATTGGCAGGAGCTTCAGGTCTTTAGGATGCTTTTTCAGGTGACTATAACTCTTTATCGTTCTTGAAGCGAATATCCATAATAGCCAGACTAATGCGAATAAATATGCTTGTATAAATATAGAATAACCAAATAACACCAGTCCTAACATTATACTTATCCCTGGCACAATAGTATGGTATGCTGCCATTAAATAATAAAATCGTTTTTGTTTCCATGGCCATTTGCTGAATATGCCAGTTAGATATGTTCTGAATGAGTTTCTTGACCACCTAACTTTCTGTTTTAGATATACTTTTATAGATGAATCAAATTCAGACTCTGCTATACAGTTATTCTGGTAGACTGTTTTGTATCCTTGTTCTAGGACAAGATTAGTTAGCCTTGCATCATCTCCGCCTATACATTTATGTCCTAAAAAATATTCATTTTCTAGTTTATCTAAAAGAGGCAATATTATATTTTTTCTGTAAGCTGCTGTTCTTCCGCTTAAACATAAAACTGATCCTGATAAAGAATCTGAAGAAATATAATCCGTATATTTAATATCTAACATCCAGTCAATTAATCTCTGGGCCCATGTTTCTTTATTTTTAACTCTTTGACGTGTTCCTGCTCCTCCAACTTCTGGCAGTGCAAAGGGCCTTATCAAATTTTTCAGAAAGTCTTTAGATGCCCAGCTTGTATCCGAATCTACTAATATAACAATCTCCCCTATAGCCTTTCTTATGCCATAAGCTAAAGCAGGTCTTTTTCCAGGTTTTTTTATAAAAAAGCGTTTTATTTTTTTATTCTTGCCGTATTCTTTTTCCAACATTTCCATATTTTCTTTTTCTGTATAATCTAGTATTAATATTATTTCTTCTGGATTATTTTTCAATATAGAATTGATGGTATTTTTTAAAACAAATTCTTTTTCTTTATATACAGGAATCACTACAGAGCAAGTTGTATTATAATCTTCAGTAAAATCTGTGTAAAAAACAGATCTTCCCCTTCTTATAAACCAGATTATCCAATTTAAAGATCCTATTGACAATACAATTGTTAATAATGCATAAAAAAAATTCATTTTCTTCTCGCTTTAAATTTAGTAGTATAAAAATATTCAATGCCTATACCAAAGATTGCGGTAATTAACAGTATACTTATATATAATATTTTTATTTCTAATAATTTATTTTTTTCTTCTCGAATATTACTTTCTGGCAATACTACATTTTCTTCTTTTATTTCTTCTATTGCTTCATCATCTATTATTTCTTCATTTACAATCTCCTCTACAATTACTTCATTTTCTGTTGCTTGGCTGTTTTCTTCTTTTATATAGACTCCATTTGCGAAATAGTTATTTTCGTATTTGTTATTTTCTGAAAGACGCGAATATAATGAATATCCATTTGATTGGTTTACGCGATTATTTTCAAATAGGTTATTATCGCTTCTTGATACATAAATACCCTCTTCAAGGTCCGATTCTATAACATTGTCTTTTACTATATTATTATCGCTGTCCATAAGATAGATTGCTATTCTATTCCCTCTTAGATAATTTCCTTCAATAAGATTATTTTCAGAATAATAATGCATCATAATACCATGTGTACCGTAGTCCCTGTAATCTCCTTTAACATATACTATAGCATTATTATCATATATTTCATTTTTTATTATCTGATTGTTTTTACACCATTTGCTGAATATTATTCCATGATTGCCGTTATTGTAAATTTTATTTTTATAGATTAGGTAATTGTCAGAATAGTCATGGAAGTCTAAGCCGTATTCAAGATTATCATGAATTTCTGATTCTGCTACAATAAGATTTTTTGTATTGAAAGTGTATAGACCAAAGTAATTATGATGAAATTTCGAATTGTATATTCGTCCTTCTGGAAGATCATATAATGCTATGCCCCATCTGCTGCCTTTAAGATCCTCGCGATAATAGCCCAAATAAGAAAACTCTGTATTTATTGCTGAGAAATATTTTGCAGGAGCTTTTGTATAAATATAGGGTCTTTCATTATAATAGAACTCGGGTGTTATTGATATACTCCTATCTGTATATGGATCATAAGAAGTAACTTTAATATCTTTAAAATATATCTCTCCTGCAATTCTTATATATGTTGTTGGATAGAGTTTTACTGTGTCGCATTTTTTATTATCAACAATAAGACTTGCTTTGGAGCCAACATGAATTGGTTTTTTTACATAACATATATTATCTTTTATTTCCAATATATTCGATCCTAGATTTGCGAGATCCTCTATATGAACATTTTTCTCTCTCACTCTTACTATGTCCTCACTTTCCACATAACTATTACTTGCAGAAACAATTGAGATATATAATAGAAATACCAATAGTGTCATCAAAAAATTTTTTATTCTCATCTTTATACCCTTGCTATTTCTTCCTTTTCTTCTTTGATATTATTATATGTAGAATGCATTCTTTTTTTGAAATATTCTGGCAATTGCTTCAACGAAACCTTATCATAGCCATTTAATTTCATTGTTTCATTTACTGTAATTGCTGCGTCTAAGATTGGGGCATAAATTGCTCTGTCTCTTAGAAATGTTTCCATTGAAAATGTATCTTTAGGCAGACAGGTTCCTGCATAGGCAACACCACCAAATGTACCATACTTTGGATTCCAAAAGCCCTCTGCAGTTGTTGTGATATTTTTTCTTACATTTTCAAAACCAATATCTAGTGAATAACATATTTGATCTAACTCTTTAAAAAAGGCACTTTTGAAATTATTATATGCGCTTGCAAGATAATGCCCAAATAATTCTATATCCTCAAATGAAATCTCTCTATTTTCATTTGATTGTTTTAATCTCCCATTTTTTCTCGTTCTTTTTAATGCTAAAGCTGCTTTTAGCATTTCAGAATTAAATCCTTCTTTTTGCATTGCTGTATGGATTTCTAATGTTCTTTCCAATGACCTTCCATTTACAGGATTATTAGGAAATGTTGCATAGTCTGGATATTTTAGGCCATTTGAATTTTTTATTATGTTTTGTCTTAATGATTCAAAGTCTATTCCAAATGCCTTTGTCATTAAAAATAGCTCATTAAAAAATGAAATCTTGGATGCGTTAAAGATATTGTTAGCATATTTTGTTATTTCTGCTTCTTCTAACGTGGCTTCTCTAATAGTTGAAGAAACAGCAGAATATGCTTTTGCCAATGTATCTCTTGAATGTAAATCATATCCGCCTATTATTGTTGCTCTTGGATTTCTAAAGTCTTCTTCATTATTGTATGCTCTAAGAAATTCAGGATTCATTCCTAAACCAAAATCTTTTCCAAGTATTTTTCCTGAAATTTCTTCTAATTTTCTTCCTAGTTTTTCTGTTGTGTAGGGATGTACTGTTGATCTTACTGCGAAGACATGATATTTGTTTGTATTTTTTAGCTGGTTTCCAAGACCTTGTATAACCTCTCTAAGATATTTCAGATTTATTCTTGCGCCTCTTTCCTCAGGAGTTGTTGGTGTTGGAAGAACTAACATTGTCAAATCAGTTTCTTTTATATCATAATTTCTGCGTGCATTGAATTCTGCACTGTATTTTCCTAGAATTTCTTCATTTATATCTGTAAAATAAATCTCATTTCCGAATTCTTTTAATCCTCTTCCTGTGGCAGAACCTACGACGCCAAAACCAATAATACCAATTTTCATGTAGAAGTGATAACAAAATCCTTTATAAACTTTTCTATTCTGATGCTACTTCATAATGACATTTAACTTAAAATGTTGGAGAATAGAGAAGAACTAATTGCTCAGAATTTATCTACATTCGCCTCTGTTTACCAGACCTATCCAATTTGAGCCATTATAGAAACATAGCTCCTTGCTTTCTTTATCTGTATATATATCTCCTAATGAAGGAGATTGAGGCGGATTGCTTCTTGGTTCGAGCCGCATAGTATCATTAATATGTATATTTCTCTTTGGTTTTGTTTTAATCCCAAAATATCCTCCATCTGCTCCACGCAAAAATGTAAAGGGGTATTCAAATCCGTCATTAGATGCTTTTCTTGTTCCAATCTCAAACCTATTATCATTTATTCTTAATTCAAATATTCCTCGAGGTGGCGTTTCGTCCGATTCATAGAATTCTATTTCTGGACGAGGGCTATCAATACGTATTCCAGAAGCAGAACCAGAATCTCCTTTATTGATAAGCCATATTGTTGGTTTATCAAAGTTTTTATTATCTGTAGTTATTCTCAAAAGCGCTCCTTCTACAGAAGAGTCTTGGTCAGAATAAATTGTTAATGCATGGCCTGTATTCTGCGAATTATCTATGTGAATTGCACCACTTTTTGGGCCTGTTCCTCCTGTTTCTGCGAGGTTAAAAGTTATTTGTTGCTCTCCTTCAGGAGGATTAAATTGCACTATATTATTAAAAAAGTAAGGTTCTATAACGTCTAAAGTAGTTACTACAGCAGATAATGTTACTATTAATACAAATAAGATTGATAAAAACTTAAAATTGCGCATTTTCATCACCTCTTAATAGGGTAAATTTTCTGCTAATTTAAATCTATGTTACTTCTTTTCTTTGATGAAAATTTTAAGTTTTAGTTTCAATTTTTTTATTCTTTGTTCCTCTTACGAAATCAAACTCAGCTTGCTTTATTTCCTGCTTTAAGGGAATAGAATCAGGAATTATGTAATTTTTTGTTTGATTTATTTTGCTTATATATTCCTGCAGAGTTATTTGTCTTAAATGAACATCTGTTTTTTTAGTCATATTCTCGCATTCTTTTTGATAAAAACATCTGTTGCAATGATATCCTCTTATTGGTGTGTAATAATTTTTATCACTCATATCGCTTAACATTGCATTTGCTCCGTCAATATTTAGGCATAATTCTTTATAATGAAAATTTTCCCTTTCTACTTTTATTACGGGGCCTGAATTTTTATTAATAATGACATATTCCTTTATTTTATCATCCCATTCTCTAGGAAGGTCTAGCATATAATATTCAAATATTATGTTGTCGCTCATTGATTCAGGCTCTTTTATCCATGATTCTGCCTCTTCTTTTGTAACGCCTAGAATTTTTCTGAAGGTTTCATCTGTATTGCATAAATAACAGACTGCGAATTCATATTCTGTTGGCTGGAATGCATATCCTTGTTTATCTTCAATAAATTTCCATTTTCCTGTTTTATAGTCCCTAATTATTATTTTATCATTTTCTTTTCTTATCTCATCAATTTCTCCTGAAAATCCTCTGCCTTTATAGATAAATTCAAATTCATATGCTGTTCTATAAACTATATTTCCTTTTTTTGTTAAATTGCTGAATATTATCGGGGGGTTTGTTTCTGCTTCTTTCATTAAGAGAGGATAGGCCCTTAAACCTATTTCTTTTATCTCTGCTTTTATTATATAGGGTTGTTTTTCATCCTTCCAGACTATTTTATCGCCCCTTATTTTTCCTTCTTTTATAACATTTCTTTGCCAATCATTAGCAATAACATTCGCAAATGCCTCTGCTGATTTATACCTCGCTCTTTTTCTCAAATGATGCAATCTTAACTCTTCAATCTTTCTATGCAGGTGAGTTCCCTTTGCAAAATCAGGCCAAGTTAATTTTTTTCTTTCATGTTTTTGAAAATATCTTCTTCTAGGACATTCTAATACTGCTTCTAAACCAGTTGGCGAATAATATATCATGCCTTCTATTTCTGGACGACCTATGAGCAAAGGATTTATTGGACGAGCCATTTTCTTTTTTTCTATCTGTAGAACAGACAATTTGTTCAATTTATTCAGTCTGTTACTATATAATAAAACCAAGGCATTTTAAGGATTGTGGCAGAGAAAAGAATATAAATGCCAGTTATAAGAATTAGCTATGAAATTTAGAGACTGGAATGATTTAGAGCATGATTTGCCTGCTGGAGGGTATTTTGTTTGGAGACCTTCTGCTTATGCATTAGTAGCTAACGATAATAAAATTTTAATAATTAAATCAGCTTTTCATGGGAAATGGGAGTTTCCTGGGGGAGCAGTAGAATTAGGAGAATCTCTGCACGATGGTGCAGTTAGAGAGGTTCTTGAAGAAACAGGTTATACAGCATCTCTTTTAGATAAAGTTCCTTTTTATCTTGAAGATGAATTTTTTTATGTTCCAATAACAAATAAATATTTTCAGAGCATTCGTTTTATTTATAATGCCAATTTATCAAATAGTGAAAAAAAGAAGAATATTGACCTGCCAAATAATGAAGTTTTAGATATTAAGTGGATAAGAACTAATGAAATACCTAAGTTTGATTTTAATCAATTCAGCATTAACTCATTGAAAAGGTTTTTTAAGCATTTAAACCATAATGAGACATGGGGATATTATTAAAAAAAGGGCAGGGATTCATGTTTACTGGAATAGCTAAATTAGGATTAGTTGCGTTTATTGCTTCTTTTGCTTCTGCCTTAATAAATACTGTCTGGGCAATATATATTGATAGTTTTGTGCATAGTATAGTAATCGTGGGGATTGTATCTGCTTTTCTAACTTTTATTGCTTTTTCTTCTTATTTTATTTTTATTCCCTTAGTTGAGAAATATGACAAAGCAAGGATTTTTTTCTATTCTATTGCTTTTGCTATTCCTTTATATATTTTAGTTGCTCTTGCTAAGAATTTTTATGTTTTTCTTTTTTTAGCTTTTTTTATTACAGTATTATTCACGCTTAGGATAACTAGTTTTGGAATTATTATTAAAGATAGGTCTAAAAAAGGACAGCTTGCGAAAAATGAAGGCTTGCTTTATTCATTTATGAATTTTTCCTGGGTTATTGCGCCTTTAGCTGCAGGATATATCGCTAGTGTTTCTGGGATATCGTTCGTTTTCCTTCTTTCAGCACTTTTTCTTTTGTTTTGTTTATTCGTATTTAAAACAGCACGCATAAAAGATGGGCATATGAAAAAGAAGCTAGATACTAATATGAAAAGCAACTTTATTGATTTCTTTAAAAATAAAGACAGAATTTTTGCATACATTCTTGGCGGCGGCGTTGTTATTTGGTTTACTCTGATTTATCTGTTTATGCCTCTCTTTATAATAAGAGAGGGATTGAGCAAATTATGGGTCGGCTATTTCCTATTTGCTGTTTCAATTCCTCTAATTTTTACAGAATATAAATTTTCTAATTTAGCTTCAAAACATGGTTTTAAAAGAATGTTTATAATAGGCTTTCTCTTTACTGGAGCAGTTGCTTTTATTTGTTTTTTTGTAAGCAATATCTATCTGCTTCTGGCTCTCCTTGTTATAGCCAGTTTCGGGATGGCTATGGTAGAGCCAACTATTGAGGCATATTTTTTTGACATATTAAAAAAGAGTGAAGCTTCCCGGTTTTATGGGCCTTATAATACCAGAGCAGATGTTGGAGGACTAATCGCCAGAGTTTTCGCTACTCTTCTTTTGGTATTTCTTCCTTTTAAGTCTCTTTTTATTTTATTCGGAGCATTTATGATTATTATGGTATTTTTTGCTTCTCGAATGAAGGATTTTGTTGAGCAAGAAAGCAACTAATTTATTTCACTTTCAAATAATCTGTTATTAAAATATAAATAGGGCCGGCAAAAATATAGAATAATTTCATGCCAAGCGGGGCATGAATAATTCCCAATCTTAATAGACTGGGAAAGTCTGAATTTAATCTTATTTTGAATATATAATATCCTAGATATTCTACTATAAAAAGGGCAAATATATATATATTAATGAGATGAAGAGGAATTTGTGCTGATTTTTTATTTTTTCGTATATTTCTCTCAACAAAACCAAGCCTGCTGTCCATGAAACCAAAGGAAAAATATTTATTTTTCCTATTAAAATATCAGTTGTTGTGTATTGATATAAATAATAAGATGTTATAATTAATGCAAAAAGCAATGCGATTATTAGCTCCTGCCCTATTTTTTCCTTGTAAATTAGATAATTTATTATCAAAAGGAATAAGAGCAGGGTTGAGAGGACTAATTTTATTTCTAGAAATAAAATTGCTATTAATGAGACAGCTATTGCTGTAAGTTCGATTGAAAAAATTAGATTTCTTTGCCTCATTTTGACTATTTTATTAAGAAAGAAATTTAGTATATAAGGGTTTGTTTCTAAAAATATTTTTATAATAATTCTGGTTGAACAAAGTATCTATCAGCTATAGAGAGTGTTAAGTCTTGAGAGTTAGAGTGATTATAAAAATTATTTATGAAATCCAGATACGCATTAGCTTCTACACCCTCATATATTCTTTCTAAAACCGCTACTTTTTTTACGTTTAATATTGTTCTTTCTAAATCAGACAAACGCGACATTGTAGGAACTATTTTTCCTTCCTTAGTCCTATAGATAATTACTGCAAGCGGTGTAGCTGATATCTCGGCCTTTATTGCAGTTGAATCAAATATTTTCATGGAAAATGTTAAATTCCGAGCTTTTTAAATCTTTCTATTTGTAATTACTTTTAAATAACGAAAAATAATAAGAGGGCGGAAGGTGGAATTTGATAAGCCAAAACAAATTTATATAAATGCATATTTTATTATGTAATAATGGAAGATAGATTTAGGGTATTTCGTTCTGTACATTACAAAGAAAAATTATTTAAACTTGATAAATCCGAGCAAGAAAGAGTTATGAAATTTGAACAAAGTTTGAAAGAACAGCCCTTTTCCGGTAAACCACTAGGGTACAAATTCTTTAGAGAAAAGAAGTTTAATGGTAAAAGAGTTTTATTTTTGGTTTACGAAGAACATAAATGTGTCTTTTTTGTTACAATTACAGATAAGAAAGCTCAGCAACATGAAATTGATTTAATAAAAGCCAATTTGGATATTTATAGAGATGAATTAGAAGATCTATTGGGTAAACTTTAAACTTCTTCTACTTCTCCTTTGAGAATATCTTTTATTCCTGTTGCTATGTCTGCTAGTAGTTCTTGGTCTACTTGTTTATATTTTTGTAATTCTCTATATTCTTTTATTGTTATAGTAATTGTTTGTTTTTCCATAGTTTTTTATAAGTATCGACAATTTATAAAGATTTAGGAGAGAGGGCGGAAAGTGAGAATCGAACTCACGTCTTCAGCGCCACAAGCTGACATTCTACCATTGAACTACATCCGCCATTATAAAACCAGATATAGATGGTATAAAAAGTTTATTAACTCTTGGTTTTTATTTTTAGGATGAAATTTAGATTTTATGCTTTGAAATTATGTCTTACAATGATAATTGTTTTTATAATTCAAATTGTAATTCCTGAATTTACTGGATTGCTTATTTTGAATAATCTGGCTTTTTCAGAGTTATGGAGATTTTTTACGTCCATATTCCTGCACGGGAGTTTATTGCATTTGGTTTATAACTTATTTGCTCTTGCTCTTTTTGGAACTATTTTGGAGAGCTTAATTGGCAGCAGAAAATTTTTATTTATATTTTTCTTAGCTGGAATTTTGGCGAATATACTATCTATTAATTTTTATGCTAGTTCATTGGGAGCTTCTGGTGCTATTTTTGGAGTGATAGGGGCTTTAATTGTTATTAGGCCTTTATTATTAGTTTGGGCTTTTGGGTTGCCGATGCCAATTTTTATCGCAGGCATTTTATGGGGAATCGGAGATTTGCTCGGCGCTTATGGCTTTTTAATTGGGAATCCAATAGATAACACTGGAAATATAGCGCATTTATCAGGAATGTTTTTTGGTTTGGTATTTGGATATTTGCTTAAACCTGGGAGAAAATATAGTTATGGCGGAGGCAGGAATTATGTCAGACTAGATGAAAGAATCATGAGGAATTGGGAAGATATGAATTTGCGATAGCTTTCTCTAATTATTTTCTCTTTAGAAAAACTTTTTAGAAGACTTCAAACTACAAAATCTTTCATACATAACATCTACATTTCTTTCGCAGACAAAGTCATGATGCCTGAAGCCGCCACCGAATGTTTTTGGAATGTGGAGCAATTCATGTATTATAACTTTATCCTGCTCTTTTAGCTGCATCTTATCAAATCTTTCAAGGAACTCGATAGCATAAAATGCTTTGGTTTGCATTGCTTTTTGCATTAGTTTTCCTAGTGCATGACATCTTGCTATTGTTCTTCTTGAAGATGAGCCGAAACTCCTCATACATGATATTCTATTTAAATCAACATGATGCATTTCTAAAGTTTGTGCTATTTCTTCAACTCTCTTTTTTAGATCAGGTGCATCAATATAACGCATTGTTCTTATAGAAAAATAGAGTTTAAAATTATTACTGTAGTTGGATGATATTCTCTACTAAATATTTATATACTAATTATTCTCTCTGTTTAAATGCCAAAGAAGACATTTGATACATATACTTTGTCATGTAAAGATATAGGATCTGATGATTGTGGTTTCTCTGTGACTACACACAGCACTGATGAAATCAAAAAAGCCATTTTTGCTCATGCAAGATATGCCCATCCGGATAAATTAGATAGTATGACTGAGGCACAAAAACAGGGCATGATAAAGATAATTGATAAAAAACTCGGCATTGAAAAGAAGTAGAAAGCTTAATTCTCTTAATGTTTCGTTATTATTTCTATAACTTTATTTTTTGATTTAGGGTTTTTAATTTTTATATTACTTACAGGAATTTTAAATTCTCTTGATAGAAGATTGATAAGTTCTATATTGGCTTTGTTATTTTCTGGAGGAGATTTTATATAAGCTTTGTATTCATTATCCGAAATTTTTTCTAATTTTGGTTGGGAAGAATTTGGTTTTGTTTTTATATTGATTATCATTTTAGTTAAATCTTGATAGGTTTACATACTATTCAGATGATAGACTTTTTGCTATTTCCTTCGTAGAAATGCCTATGCCTATTTTATATAATAGAGATTCATATGTCCAAACTTTAATCATCTTAATATACTCCAAGAATCCTTAAAACTAATGCTATTACTATAATTATCCCTATCCATTTTAATATGTCTTCCATTGTTATTGATTTTTTGGCCATCTTTATTTAAAGGTTATTCTTATCTCCTTTCCAATTTCTTTTCTAAGTTCTTTTAGCAACTCTTTTGCTTCTGCTATAGATGGAAAATATTCTATTTCCTGAACAAAATTTATTCTTTTGAAGAGAAGTAAAGACAACTCTTCAAAATCTTCTTCCAATAACTTTGATTTCATCATTATTTCTTCTTTATTCTTAAAAAATTCTTTTTTAAGCTTGATAGGAGCATATATTTTTAGATTATTATCGAATAAAAGTTCTAAAATATTTCCCTGAGAAATTAGTATCCTAAACAGGACATTTGAATCAAGCACTACTTCCATTTATGCAATGCCTTTTTCTTTTAACGTTTTCAGCATCGTTATTTTTATTTTATTTGAGATTTCTTCTGCATCTTTTTCAGTAAATTTTGATTTGGCAATAATTTCTTTAGCTCTTTGTAAGTCTTGTTTTCTTTTTATTTCTTCTAAAAGTTTTTTTATAATCATTTTGACTAATTTAGATATGTCTACATTTACTTTATTTAAATTTTCTTTTAAATCTTCTGGAACTTCAATTGTTATTTCTGCCATATTAAAGAAGATATTAGAAATTATATAAATCTTTTGGGATCGTAGTGGGAGCATTTTATACAATAGAATGTGTTTTATTTTTTGGACAAAGCTATGGAATCATTTTGTCATTATTTCCAAGCCATCTAAATGCTTCAAAATATAGTCTTTCCCTACTGCTTTTTTTGTTCTTACATCTATTGCTTTAACAAAGTTTTTTCCTATGTCAGAATGAAGGCGATAAGCAAAGTCAAGGGCTGTTGAGTTATGAGGCATTAAATAACAATCTGGCAGGACATTTCCTTTGCTGTCTTCTAGTTTTGAACCTGCTGGAAAGACTGCAACATATTTTAGAATATCAAAGACTGTTTTATTTAATATTTCCTGAATTCCTGTACCATGATATTCTTTTAAAATATCCTTTATTTTTTCTAATGCTTCTTTTTGTTTTTCTGTCAAAGATTTTTTTATTTCAAATTTATCTTCTCCAGAAATATAGAATATTAGGCCAGATTTATCAGCTTCTCTTAATGCCAGTTCACCATCTGCAAAGCAAGGTATAATTATATAGGAAAACTCTTTTTTTATTCTATCAAAATTTTGTCTGCTGTTAGGCCTGTCTATTTTATTTGCAGCTATTATCATTGGTTTTGTATATTGTCTAAGAAGTTTGGCGAATTTTGATATTTCCTCCTCTTTCCATAGAGAAGGTTTTTCTGGATTTAGATTGGATTTTAATATTACATGTTTTACATCATCTACTTTTACTTTTAAGCCTGAAAATTGCTGCGATATTGCGTCTGCCAAATTTTTTTTCTGCATTTCTGCTGTTCTGGCAAATGTTTTCCAGACTTTTAGAAGTATTCCTTTATACCATAAATCTAATTCTTTTTCAATTATTTTTATATCCTCTCCAGGATAATAGTTTTGTACTGTTGGTTTGCCTTCGCCATCTGTTTCTCCAGATATGTCAACAACATGTATAAAAGCATCGGCAGATGCCAAATCATTTAGAAATTCGTTACCAAGACCTTTTCCTTGACTGGCTCCTTCGACTAAACCTGCTACATCCATTAATTCAAATGGCACAAATCTCCAACTGCCTTTCATATATCCTTCTCTAGGATTGCTTTGCTTTCCGAATTCCTGCGCTAGATCAGGGATTTTTATGTATGCCATGCCTCTATTAGGCTTGATTGTTGCAAATGGATAATTCGCGATAAGAACATCTGCCAGAGTCGCTGCTTTGAAAAATGTGCTTTTTCCACTGTTTGGGCGTCCTACAAGGCCTATTAACATATTAAAAATCGAAAACGAAACTTTAAATATCTTTATAAATTGGATTTTATGATCCCATAGCTCAGCCCGGTTTAGAGCACCGCTCTTATAAGACTATGGTTCGTTGGAACTGTATTTTCAAGCTAAGAAGATTTAGAAAGTCTTCAAGCAAAGCAAGGGTGTTAAACACACTCTTCAAAGCTAAGAAAGGCGGGGGTCCGGAGTTCAAATCTCCGTGGGATCATCTCTTGCAAAAAACCAAGGCATATTCTTCTTCAGGATCTTTTATTAATTCCACATTGTCAAAATACATGTCACAGAAGTCTCTTAATTCATCAGCATATAATTTATATTGAAACGCCACAATGATCTCGTCTCCTTTTTCTAATTGTACTTTTTTATTTTTCTGCTCGATTGTTTTATTTACTTTTATCTTATAGTATGCCTCCAACCTATTATGGGCGAATCTTGCATTATACTCTACTTCTTTGTCTTTGAAGCCAAGTTCTTTCATTAGATATATAAGCCATTCATTGAATAATGGGTGTTTGTATGTTTCTAAATTCGCAAACCTCTCGCCTTTCCTTATGCCGTTCCCTATTAATAAAACATCTCCTGGAAGCATAGACCTGCTCAAGTTGAATAGGTAATCATTAATATCAAAGCTGGCCAAAAGTGATCCAAGAAGAAGGAAAACATTTTTTTGGTATTTGTTGTTCCTTAATGCTGCTCCTATCTCATCTAGGCTCTTGAAATCTTTTGAAATTCTAGAAGCATAATCAATTATATTAAGAAAATTTTCTTTTTTTACATTTTCTAGAGCCAGTTTTACCAAGTATTCATTAACATTAATAGGGCAATATCTTAATTTTATTTCTTGAGGCAATTCTTTTATTATTGCTATCGCTTTTTCGCCGTTTGTGGTTCCCATATCTATTAGATTAAACTCGCAGTCACTTACACATTTAATAAAGCTTTTAATGTTCTCTTTTAGTAATTTTTTTTCTATGTCTATAACTATTGCTTTATATCTAGGATGCTCACTTAGTCTTAGATATGCCTCTGCCATCTCTTTATTTATATATCTAAATGATCTGTCTGAAATATCCCAGATATTCACGCTATTTTCTACAGAATGCCCTTTCTTTATCAGCTCTTTAAAGAGTATTTCTTTCATTAGCATATTATATACATACTTTTTAACTTTTTAGTCTTTTCTATTTTATTATGCCTTCTTTTTGTTTTTGAACAGGAAGGTTTAAAAGTGAATTCAATTTTAGTTTGATATGCCCTTGTAGTCTAGAAGCCAAGGACGCGGCCCTTTCGCGGGGCAAGGAAACCTTCAACTCTTATGAGATTGAAGTTTTTCCTTAACCATCAACCTTCCTCTAAAATAGGATGTCGATGACCTCGAAGAACGGCCGAAACCCGGGTGCGAATCCCGGCAGGGGCATGCATGCGTAAATTGGGCTATGCCCCATGGAGCATAAACAAAATAAAATTCGAATCGTGGGTGGGGCATGGAATGTTGGGAAGTTCAAATCCCATCCGAGGAAGTGAAAAACAAAAAATAAAAAGTCAGAGAATTTAATGAAAAAGTAAAATGAAAAAGAAATTTGAATTTTTTTCAACTATTGCAGTGATATTAATAATTTTAACAGCTCTTGTGGATGTTACCCTATCTAATGTAGAAGAAGACTATCAGAATGAAATGTTAGATTTAATCCTTAAGGTAACAGTATTATATAATGATATGGTTTTGGCCCATAATGGAACTCCTTTGACCTTTGCTACAAGTACGCACGAAACTAACTTTGATGAAGTGGGAGTAGCTATAGGTTATAAAGAAGGAGAAGATACCTCAAGAATTTATGTTGTTGGAGCTAATTTAACAGCAGAACAAGTAGCTGGAGATATAAGGGACATTAAAGAAGAAAGAAGAGATAAATTATTCCTTATTAAAACATTAAAAACTCTTAAATGGATATTTGTGATTGCTTCTATTGTTTTATTACTTATCGCTATAAATAAAGGATTGCATAATATAAAATCCAACAATCAGCAAACTATTTAAATCAAGTTTTATTATATTGAACATGAAAAAAGAAATAATTATTGGATTAGTTATTGGAATCATTGTAGGATTAATAATAGCTTTTATTTTGCCTATCTCTAATGTGATAAACAAGGAAGAGAAAACTATGACAAATGATGTCCCTTGGGAAAATATTGGTTATTTTTTAGTAGGTTTTGAGAATAGCGTTGAGGATGGAATAGAACTCTGGAAAACACATGAAATAACCTCTGCAAACTTTAGAATTAAAATAGATGGGAATCCAGGAACAATTTACATAAATGATTGTAGAGATGAATTTGAAAGGCTTAATTATCCTGCAGTAGAAAATGAGATTGGGAAACCAATTAATTATTGTGGTATAACTCAAATTGGTGCTTACACGGATGGATATTTTGATTGTAAATGTTACTACCCACAAAAATAAAAATCGGAGGAAAAACAAGAATTAACTTGAAGTGACAACCCCCTCGCGATAACTTCTAAACAGAAAAATTTATAAATATTGGAATACCAATAATATTATTGGATAAACAATAATATTGAAATGGTAGATGAAAATAAATTATCAGAAAATGAACTGAGAGTATTGAGTAGTTTTTTTCCGGAGGGAAAGGAAATAACAATAAAGATGATTCAGGAAAGAACAAAATTATCTTATGAGCCCGCTCATAGAATAATAAAGCAATTACTTGAGAGAGAACTAGTTATTGAAAAGAAGTTTGGAAAGACTCTTGTTTATTCATTATCTTTTTCAAAAGAAAAAATTAAAATTGGTTTTATCCTCTATGCAAATGAGAAAAAAGAGAGATTTGCAGAGAAATATGGAGTAATTTACAGAGCATTATCGAAAATTAGCGAAGAAGATATTGATTTTTTAGCTGTCTTTGGCAGTTATTCGAAGGGGAATCCTACAAAAAAAAGTGATGTTGATGTGCTTTGTGTTAGTTCTAATAAGAATAAGGTTGAAAACGAAATAAAAGGATTAAGATATGAAACAAATATTGAATTTGCCCCTGTTGTAATATCAAAAACAGAGTTTGCAAAAATTAAAAATGAGAATAAACAATTTTGGAAGGATTTGGTGGACTATGGAATAATATTTAAGGGTTATGAACTATTTTACTATCATGCTTATTTAAAATGATGAAATCAATAAACTTTTACATAAAAAGAGAACTCCTAATTAGAGATGAGACTGTTAAAATTTTAGCTAATGAATATCTAACCAAATCTAAAAATAATCTTATTACGTTGAGAATATTAGATGAACTCCAAGATGACAAAGTGTTTAGAAAAAAGTATAATATTCCTAATGATTATTCAACTTATGAGTGGGTTGTAATCTGTGGATATTACGCCATGTATACTGCCGCAATTTCTTTACTAGCTAAGATCGGTTATAGAAGTAAGAATCATACAGCAACTTTATGTGTCTTAGAAGAATTTTTTGTCAAAAAGAAAATTCTAGATGAAGATATTTTGCTGTTGCTCAAATCGGCAATGTTCCAAAAAGAAGAAATTGAAAAGTTATCTGATGCAAGACATAAAAGAGAGATAGCTCAGTACAGTATTACAAAACAAACAACAAAATCAATTGCAGAAAAAATAAAAAAAGATGCTTATGATTTTATCAACAAATGTGAGGAGATAATTAAACAATAGAAGGGAAAATTAAGAATATGAATGAATCTTGTAAAACTTGTCGCAAAGAGTTTAATTCTGGAATTTGGTTAGCTCCAGAATTTGCAGATGAAAAGGTTCTTTTGTTCTGCTCTGAGAAATGTAAAGAGAAGTACCTTAAAATGAAACTTAATAGGATAAGAACACAATATCCTAGACACTATAACAGGATAAAAGAGGGAAAGGTCAAGAGTATTTATAGCGAGGTTATGAAAAATGAATGATAAGGATAAACAAATTAAAGATGCGATTCGAAGTATGAAAGAGTTTGAAATGGCTTGGCAGGAATATTTCGAAGATAAGCCAGAGCCAGAAAATGATGAAGATGAGAAAAAAGAGCAGGAAGAATTTCATCATTGGTATAATCATGTAAGAAAGCAAAGCGATACTGGAAAAACTCCTGCTGAAATGTATAAGGAGATTTATGGAAAAGAACCCCCTAAAAACCCAACAGAAATAAGCAGAATGATGAATTTTGAATGGGATGAATATACTGACGAAGAAGAAATTAATCCTTTAGCTAGATATTGTCCAGAGTGTGATGATTGGGGGCTTATAGTTACTGAAGATCCTAATGTATATGAATGTGAGATTTGTGGTTCAATCTGGAAAAGATTAAAACCACTAAATGATGGGACTAGAAACATGATTAATATGCCTGAAAAGTTGAAGAAGTCAATAAAAACTAGAAAAATAAAGTGATTTCATTAATAATCATATTCACAAAGAGAGGAAAAAGCAAGAAGATGGCTTGAAGGGCAAATCTCTCCTGAGGCATGGAACTAAAATATCATGCCCATATGGAGCATTGTCCAAAAAATGGCAAAGGCCACCCCCGGCAGGGGCATTCGCGCTAAAGACCATAGGTTTGAGAGACATTCTACTTCATATATTCCTTACGTGAAAGAAACATAGGGAAAGGAAAGAGTCTTGAAGTTTTTGCAACATATTATGGAGGATTATCAAGACACTTTATCAAAATATAATGGAAAGTGTGAAATCTGTGGAAAAGACACATGGAAAGGAAAGAAGTTGTGTTTGAAGTGTTACAAAGACAGAAGACCTAATAAAATACTGAAAAATCAGTAATGTTACTGACAGAACAATAAAAAATATATACTTGAATAATCTAAATTTAAAATGGATGAATTAATCGGAATTATTGAGGATAAAGGGGATAGCGTGAAAGAAATTAAAGAACTAAGGAAAAAATTATCTAATGAATTTAATCGAAAAGAAAAGGGCAGAAAAACCTAAATATGTCTATTCTTTAATCCGTTCATGATAAAAAATCATTCCGAAGAGGTGAAGAAACTAATTAATCAATACAAAAAGAAAATCGTCTTTGGAAAAGACATAGATTTTTTGATTAAAAGAATCAAAGTCTCAAAAGAAGAGATCGAGAAGGAAATACTAGAGTGTAAAAATCTCGTCTTAGCAGAAAAACAAATTAAAGACGGAGAAACGAGATATGCTTTGTTTTTCACCTATAGCAAAAGAAAGGGAAGAAAATACGTGGTAACGTTTAGAGATAAGAATATAAGAATCATAACGATATTTCTGTTAGGTAGAAAAACCCTCAAAAGATATAAGAAAAAAGGTTTAAATACAAGGAGTAACTAAATCTAACATGAAAGAACATAGATTTAATTATGATAATGTAAGTGACGTTTTGTATATTCAAAATGTCGTGAAAGATGTAGAGGAAAGTGTAGAGTTTTCTGAAGACATTGTTTTGGACTTAGACAAAAACGGAAATGTTATTGGAGTAGAGATATTTTATGCTAGTGAATTTCTTGGTTTATTCAATAAAGAAATAAATAGAGAGTTTTTAGAAAACCTAAAAGAAGCATATATTGAATACAGAGATTTTAGAAATATCTGGTTTGTTGTGTTAATGTTACAATCTAAAGATAAACAAATATCTCAGCCGTTGCCACCACTAAGAAAATCCGAGTATGTTAACCCAATAGTTCAATATTTAAAAGCACAATAAAAATAATTCTCTCCCTCATAAATGTACTAAACTGGTCTAAGCTCGGCAGGGGCATGATATCTTTTTGATGAATTTAGTGGGCATACAAAAGGCATACAAGTTATTTATAAGAATAACTCGCCTTGTTAAATCATGAAAATGTCTGTCACATACAAAACGAATCATGTTTATGTTTTACTTATGATAACTTTCAAAAAAGAGGGTAAAGAAGTTAATATTCCGATTCCATTGACAATCGGTTTAGGATATAAAGAACCAAAAAAAGATGTTTTGGTTTATAATTAATCACACTAAAACACAGGGGAAAAACAAAGTAGAAACTTCTTTAAATAGGGCTAAAAAATTTAATGAGGAGGTTAGAAAAATTTTATAATGTTGTAGTAATAAACTTAAATAATTTAGACAATAAATTCCCACAGTTTAAAAACTGTAGTTTCCTTATTAGAGTATGAAAAAAATAAGAGTTAATATAACTGTAGATAAGGATTTGCTGAATAGAGCCAAAACAAAATTGCAGCTGTTCGGAGGGAAATTAAGCACTTTATTTAATGCGTTTCTTTCTGATTTTGTTAATACATTGGGAAAAGACGCCTCAAGTGGATATAAAATTTTGCAAAAGAAGATGGATGATCTTGAACAAAGATTAATAAAACTAGAAAATAAATATAGCAGGTTATGACAGGCAAGATCTCCTTATTAGAACTAAAAAGACGATTATGTAAAGGCCTAGAATAAATGGATTGTGAAAAATAATTATACCTAAAAGAGAAGATTTTACTTCATAGTTAGCTCCCTTTTCAATTGGTATTTTAATAAGATAAGAAAAAATTAGAAGAATAAAGATTCCTAAGAGCAGTTTCATCTTTGCCTTCATTGTTCAATTAATGTATTCTTGTATATAATTTTATCTAAATAATAATTTTATGCAGAAATGTTTATAAAGTCTTTTTTATAATAGTGCTTATAATTAAAAAATGGTAAAGTGCAGTTTTTGTAAAAAAGATATTGGAGAGGACTCTGTGTTTGAAGTATGCCAACCATGCGGACATAGGGTCTGGGGAGAAAAGATGTTTAAAGCAATAAAAGGAAATATGGAAAAAGCGAGAGAAATTGGGGATCTATATCAAGGCTCTGTTAGTGATGACTTCAAGCCCGCATAACCTTTATAAACTAAGTCTTTTAGTTATTTCTATGCTGAAAAGAAAAAAACCACGGACGAGAGGAAAAATCTCATTTAGTGATTACTTTCAAACATTTAAATCTGGAGATAGAGTAGCTGTAGCCAGAGAGATTAGTGTACCATTTGGATATTCTAAAAGGGTTCAGGGAAGAACAGGAAGCGTTATAAAAAAACAAGGCGAAGCTTATTATGTTGAGATAAATGACATTAAAAAAAAGAAGTACTATTTCATCAAACCAATTCATTTAAGAATGATAAAGGGAGAAAGATGATAATTAATAAAAAGCCTTTAACAATGGAAGAAGTTGCTGTATACATAAAAAATGCAAAAGAGAGCCAGCCCTTAAATGATTATCTAAAGAAATTTACGAAACTTTCCTTAGAAAAAGCCAATAAAATTAAAGAGTCTATTGCTGCATTGAACAATCCTAAAATTAAAGATGGGCATATTGTTAAGATAGTAGACTTCCTCCCGAAAGATCAAGAAGATGTTAATAAAATTCTTATAGACACCAGTTTAAATGAAGAGGAATCTCGCGCTATCCTTGAAATTATTAAGAAAGACTGAAAATGATGGAAAAAGATGACTATGCAATTGTTCTAGATTACTTACCCTATGGCTACCCTATGAGCGGAAAGCCGATGCCTATAGCTCAAGCCATAGGCGAGAAAACATTGGTGCTGCTTGAGCTAATACCTAGAAGGGGGGCAGTTATAGTCCAAAAAGAAAAGGTTTATATAGGCCAAGATAAGAGAGATAAGATACATTATATAGTGGGAAGAATCCCATTTGACAAGATCACAGAGACTGCGAAGATCCAACTGCAGGAGTTTGTAACCGGACTAGTTGCGGAGCAGGAAAAGAAATTTGTTGATTTCTTTAATAAAGCTCAGGCAATTAACACGCGCCTACATCAAATTGAACTTTTGACTGGATTTGGACAAAAGCATACTCAGGAAATAATAAAGACCAGAGAAGAAAAAGCTTTTGAGTCTTTTGAAGACATAAAGAAACGCGTGCCTAATATCCCGGATCCTAAAAAGGCCATAGAACGCAGGATTTTTGATGAACTTGCTCAAAAACAGAGATATCACTTATTTGTAAAGTAAAATGACAGAAACAATAAAGATTCAGAAGAAAAACTCTGATATAGAAGCAGAACCGGAAATATTGGTAAGAATCTTAGGATGCGACATTCCTGGTTCGAAAAATTTGTATCTTGGCTTGACTTATATTAAGGGAATATCGTGGGCTGTTTCTAATGCTATTTGTATCAAGTTGCATATTCCAAAATCGAAAAAAATATATGAATTATCAAAGGAAGAAATTCAACATATAGAAGAGTTTCTAAGAAAATTGCCTATTCCTGAATTTTTGAAGAACAGAAGATTTGACCAGGAAACAGGTGAAACTATACATTATTATGGTACTGATTTGGACATAAAGAAAGAGTTTGATATAAAGAGGCTAATAAAGATGAAGAGCTATAGGGGAATAAGACATGCTACAGGACAGCCGGTAAGGGGGCAAAAAACAAGGTCACATTTTAGAAACAGAAAAAATAAAAAAACTGCTGGAATAAAAAAGAAGGAGAAAACTATAGAGGGTAAAGAAAAATGAAGAGAAAAAAAAGATTATACAGTAGACCAATGAAGCTATATCAAAAGAGCAGAATAGAAGAAGAGAATGTGCTAGTTAAAAAATATGGACTAAAGAATAAAAAAGAAATCTGGAAGACACTAGCCAGGATAAATTATTTTAGAAAGAGGGCTATGGCTCTTACCAAAGTGTCTGATGAAGAACAAAGAGTATTTTTTAGTAAATTGAAAAATATTGGACTAGACATTAAATCTATTCCAGATGTTTTAGCATTAAAAATTGAAGATCTATTAAGAAGGAGATTGCCTAGTATTGTTGTTTATAAAGGAATTGCTAATACTGTTAAGCAAGCCAGGCAAATGGTTGTTCATAAGAGGATTAGAGTTCACGATAAGATTATCGATTCTCCTAGTTATATAGTGCCTGTTTATTTGGAAGATAAGATAACTATAAAAGAAAAAGCTCCTAAAAAATCTGAAACATTTAAATCAGAAAATGACAGTGCTGTTCAGGCAGAGGCAGGCATCTAATGGAAAATATTGCAGAAGAAATAACTATGGGAGAAAGTAGAGAAAGGGAGGAAAAAGCGAGGAAAAAGGAGGAGAAAGATAGAATAGGAATCGCCTATGTTTATAGTTCTCCAAATAATACTATTGTTCATATTACTGATTTAGCTGGCAATACTTTGTCTCGTGTCAGTGGCGGAATGATAACTAAACATTCTAGATTGAAGTCGAACCCTACAATAGCAATGTTTGCTGCAAAGAAAGCTGCTGAAAGGCCGCGAGATCTTGGGATTACAAGTTTATATATCAGAATGAGAGCCCAAACAGGGAGTTCGGGTCATGGCCCTGGAGCCCATGCTAGTATAAAAACGTTGGGAAAAGAAGGATTTAAGATTATAAGTGTTTTAGATACTACAAAAGTTCCTAGAGGAGGACCAAAAAAGAAAGGTGGCCGCAGAGGGAGGAGAGTGTAAGATTTAAAAAATATCTTAACATCAAATTAAAATGACTATTATTCAAAACACGCCTGAAAAGATTATAATAAGAATTGAGGCAAATGAGCCATTAGCTAACGCTATAAGAAGGAGTGTTAGTGAAATACCTGTTCTTGCAATAGACGAAGTAGAGGTCTTTAAGAATGACTCTGCCTTGTATGATGAGATTCTAGCACATAGACTTGGCCTTATTCTGTTAAAAACTGAAAAAAATATGAATGAAAAAACTAAAATAGAATTTAAATTAGTTAAGAATGGGCCCTGTGTGGTTTATGCGGAAGATTTAGATGGGTCTGGCGAGGTTGTATACAAAAAGATGCCTCTTACTATTCTAGGAGATGATCATAAACTAGAATTGGTTGCGACTGCTATGCTTGGAAAAGGAATGGAACATGCGAAATATATTCCTGGACTTTGTTACTATAGGCATCTACTAGAAGTGAGCTCTTCTTCTCCTAAAATAGATCGAATTGTAGAACATTCTAAAGGCCTTATCAAACCTGAGAAAAGTGAGGGAAAATGGATATGTGATCTAAATGATTCTGAATTAGATGATATAGAAGCAGAAGATAAAGAAGCTATTAAAGATTCTTCTGAAATGCTTCTTGTAATTGAATCTTTTGGCAATATGGCTGCTAAAGATATTTTATTAAAGGCAATTAATGCATTATCAGATAATTTAGATCTCTTTGAGAAGAAAATATCGTGAATTCTAGTAATTGGAGTAAATTTCTGTCCAGAATTTCCGTAATAGATAATTCTCAAGAAACTATTCTAATCAAGAGAATTATCTATAATGTAATTGTTCCTTGATTTTAGTAATCAAAAACGTTTATATATGATATTTTTTATTTCATTATGATGGGGTCGCTAATTGGCCTATTAAAAAGAGGCAGTGCATATGCTTTTATTGCAGGGGCTTATGGAATAAGTATAATTAGTTTAGAAAAACTGAGCGAGGGCCCTGATGAAAATCCAACGAAACTAGAAGAAACTATTATTAATGAAAGAGATAGATATCCTTTATATTTTATTGATAGGGGCTTTATAGGAATACTCTTATCTGAAGGAAAGGGCAATAATATAGGAGATATAAACGGGGATTCTTTTTTTGATTTTTTAGAGATTATAGATAAGAAGATAGTTTATTTCCAAAATGATAAGAAAGGAAATTTTTACAGAAGAGATATAGCAATATTGAATGGTTTTATGAGATTGGATTATTCTTCAGAAAAAGGAAGCAGAATTGTAATAGATGACTTAAATGGTGATAAAAGAGCAGATATTATTCTAATAGATTCATCAAGAAATGTCAGATTCTTTGAGAGAGCAAGGCAATAATCTTATAAACAGTTTAAGATTTTATGCAATGGGCGGGAGTGCCGGAGCGGTCAAACGGGCTGCCTTGAGGTGGCAGTGGCTCAGTGCCTGCGAAGGTTCGATTCCTTCCTCCCGCATTGGAAAAAAATAATAAATAACTTAAAACATTTTAATTTTACCTGTATTGTGGCCGTATTTTTAGAGATACAGAGTATAGTATGAAAGAAAAGAATACTCCTATTGAATCTAAAAGAACATCAGAAAAAGAACTACTTCTTCCTGGAACGAAATACTGATGAAATTCATCTAGAAGGCTATATGTAAATGATAATATGATTGCTAATGAAATTGAATCTTTATTTTTCCCCTTAACTAAAGATATTAAGAGAAAGAATGTCAAGAGAAAGAATATAATTATATGATAAATTATTGTGTTTGTTCCTGTGCCTCCTAGTTTAGGGGTTTTTTCGAATGATAGAGATGAAAAATAGAATATTATAAGTCCAATTGCTACTGTAATTGTCCAAGATATTTTATTATGCTTTTCAAACCATTTTATCATATTTTCGATAGATTTATTTAGGATATAAATTTATGCGATATAATGAAGTTTAACTCTAGAGAAATAAAAGATTTATTTTTAGCAGGAATTATGATTTCATTAGCTTTTGCCATTCTTTTAGCAGGAGGATATAATTCTCTAATTTCATTTAATCCTGTTTTATTCTTAGCTTTTATTGTGGCTTTTTTTACAGCAGGAACTGGATTTTTATTGCACGAATTGATGCATAAATATCTTGCCCAAAGATATAAATTATTGGCTGAATTTCATGCTTTTTATAATATGTTATGGTTGGCCCTGCTCTTTTCTTTATTTGGCTTTATTATGGCTGCTCCTGGTGCAGTCTTTATTAGGGGCGCAATTAATAGGGGGAAAAATGGAAAAATATCTCTTGCTGGGCCTATGACAAATATTATCTTAGGAATTATATTCTTGATTCTATTAATGGTAAATGGAAATGGAGGAATGCTGGGATTTTTTCTAGGTACTGGCTTGACAATTAACGCCTTGCTTGGGGCCTTTAATATGATTCCTTTAATGCCTTTTGATGGCGCTAAAGTCCTTGCTTGGAATAAGAGCGTTTATTGGCTTACAACTGGAGCCGCTATTCTTTTGTTTTTATTTGCTCTTATTATATGAGACTATTACTTGCTTTGCACAAATGCTTATAAGGACTTTTTATTTATATCTAATATGGTTTGGAAAAGAGGAAAGAGAGGCAAATCATTATTTAATTTTTTATTTTTTTATAATAGTAGAACGGAGAATTTGGAGAATAAGACTAATGAGCGCGAACATTACGACAATAAATTCCTTAAAGTCTTTGATAATTGTAATTACAAAATATGGGGAAAGAAACTGGAAAAACCTGTTGTTGCGGTTTTTGTCAAAGAGGCTAGAGATTACTTGGCTATGGAAAAAGATCCGATAATTCTTTCTTTTATGATGTCTAGTTATTTTTTATATGCTGATCAATGCAAGAAAGAAGGATTAGAGCCAAAAATTGGGGAACTTAAATATCGAATAACCAGATACGATCCTCGGCTTTTTGTTTAAAAAGCAAAACCTTAAAAACCTTTAATTTTTTAAAGAATTACTACTTCTTAATATTGGGGGTAGTGGAGATCAGAAATGATATTTATAGTAAAGGTAACAACTAATAAAGAAGACAAGGTTATAAATATGATTAGCGAGAGAGCTATTAAAAAAAATCTTTCTATTCTTTCTTTAGCCAGGCCACACGGATTAAAAGGATATATTATTTTAGAAGCAAGTGATAGAGATTCTGCAGAAGAGTGCGCATTTAATTTGCCTTATGTAAAGGGCATTGTGAAGAAAACAGTTGAATATGAAGAAATCAAGAATATGCTAGAACCAAAGATAGAAGATTACAATATTGAAGTTGGAGATATTGTTGAGATGATTGGACAAACTTTCAAAGGAGAAAAGGCAAAAGTTATTAGAATTGACAAAACTAAAGGCGAAATAGTTGTTTCTCTTTTGGGCGCCTCTGTACCTATTCCTGTAACAGTTAAAATAGATAACGTAAAGGTCATAAGACGCGAAAAAGAAGATAGTGAAAGCAAGGAAGAAATAAAAGAGGAGGATTTAGATTTAGAA
Organism: Candidatus Woesearchaeota archaeon; assembly: GCA_964362915.1. GTDB lineage: Archaea > Nanobdellota > Nanobdellia > Pacearchaeales > GW2011-AR1 > JAUSIK01. The sequence goes on from CAYIGH010000001.1 coordinate 37,570, forward strand.
AATGAAAGTTAAATTGATTGTTGATGGAGGAAAGATGCAGCCAGGACCAGCAGTAGCTCAGCAACTTGGGCCTATGGGAATAAATTTAGGAAAAGTTATTTCTGGTGTTAATGATGCTACAAAAGGATTTTCTGGGATGAAAGTTCCTGTGGAAATTGATGTTGATTCAAAAACTAAGGAGTTTAGCATAAATGTTTTCTCACCGCCTGTTGCAGAATTGATAAAGAAAGAGCTTGTATTGGAAAAAGGATCAGGCCAGCCACATACATTCAAAGTGGGGAATATTGCTTTAGAAAGAATTATTTTTATTGCAAAAACAAAAATGCCTAATTTATTGGCTAAGGATTTAAGGGCTGCTGTTAAACTTGTTGTGGGCACTTGCGTTTCTATGGGTGTAATGATTGATAATAAGGAGGCGAAAGAAGTTGAGAAAGATATCACAGGAGGAAAGTATGATAAAGAAATAAAAGATGAAATTACTGATGTTTCTAAAGATAAAAAAGAAAAATTAGAAAAATTCTTTGCTGTTAGAAAGGCCAAGCAGGAGAGAGATATTAAGGCTGCTGAAGAGGCAAAGGCTGCTGAAGAGGCTGCAGAGGCGGCAAAGAAAGCTGAAGCAGGAGCGGCGGCAGGGGCTGCGCCTGCTGGAGAAAGTGCTGTTGCTGAGACTGGAAAGAAAGCTGTTGCGCCTGCTGGAGGGAAGAAGGAAGAAGCTAAGAAAGAAGAGCCTGTGAAGAAGGCCGAAGGAAAGAAGAAGTAAACTACTTGAATATATATTCTCCATAAAGAATTTAGTGGTTTACGGAAAGATTAAAAAGCATAATTCTTTCAGAAATTATATGGGGTCGTGGTGTAACCTGGTTAGCATTACAGGTTTGGGACCTGTCAGTCTGGGTTCAAATCCCAGCGATCCCATTTATAGAACAATTTAAAAAGGTTGTAAAATAGGAAACTTTATGGGAGCAAAAACAAAGAAAATTCAAAGTGCAGGAAAATTCGGAGCAGGATACGGAATCAGAGTTAGAAAGAATTATAATAAAATTGAAGATCTGCAAAGAAAAAGACAAATATCTCCTTTTTATGAAAAAGCAAGAGCAAAAAGAATCGCGGCTGGAATTTGGAAATGCTTGAAAACTGGGAAGATATTTGCTGGGCCTGCTTATTATTTGGAAAAGAAATAGCCTTAAGACAAAGCGAAAGTTTAAAAATCCTTTCTTCTGTATTGTGCCATGGCTCAATACAAATGTTTCCAATGCGGAAAATCAATAAGCAGCAAGGCACTGGAAAAAAGATTTATCTGCCCGCATTGTGGCGCTAAAATATTTTATAAACCGAGAATGCAAAGCGTTAAGCTTAAGGCTGTTTAAATGGATATTTCTAATGATAATGCAAAAACTATCGAAGAATTACATATTTTAGAGCACAATCTGCAAAATACTCTGGCTCAAAAACAAATGTTTCAAGTTGAATTACAAGAAGTAGAAAATGCCTTATTGGAATTAAAAAAAACGAATGACGAAGTTTATAAGATTTTATCAGGAGTTATGATGAGGGCTGAAAAAGAAGATTTGATTAAGGAGCTGGAAGAAAAAAAGAGATTTTTGGAATTGAGAATAAGCTCTATAGAAAAACAAGAAAGAATATTGGGAGATAGAAGCACTAAACTAAGAGAAAAACTTAAGGTCTCTATAAATAAAGAGAGAAAATAAAAATTGTTTTCTGACTACAGTAATATTTATATACTTATTAAAACACAAGTTCGCATGGGTTTAAATATAAGAAAACTATTTGGTGGCTCAGATTCTGACGAAGATTATGTTGAAATTGATTTGGAGTCTGTTGAACCAAAACAAAATAAGGTTTTGGTAAAGCCTTTTGTACTAAGAAATTTTGATGATATAAATGATATTCTAAATTCCTTAAGAGATGGCTACACAATTGCAGTTATAGATATAAAACCATTGAAAACTAAAGATATTATAGAATTAAAAAGGTCTATTGGAAAGATAAAAAAGACTATAGAGGCATTAGAAGGATCAATAGCTGGCTTTGGTGATAATATAATAATAGCTACCCCTTCTTTTGCTAAGATACATAGAGATCAGCAGGAAAATAAAAAAGAAAAAATAGATTTTATCAATGAATAATTCTAGTTGAAAAGGTTTATAAGTTTTTGATTGTTATAGCTTAAATGAAAAGAGGACAGTTCTATCTTATTGCTGCTTTTGTAATTATTGTTATTATGACTGGGCTTGCTTATGTTTATATAAAAGTAGAAACGCCAGCTGAGAGTCTTAATATAAATGATTTGGCTGATGAAGTTCATTACGAGGCAAATAAAGTTGTAGATAATGGAGTTTTTAGCGGGCTAAATGAAGAGCAAATTTCTGATAACATAAAGAAATTAGCTGAATATTATATTGATAAATATTCTTACATTGACTTATTTATTGTATATGGTGATGAAAATAAAGTTTATATTATAGAGGTGGCTAAAGTTGTTTTATGCCATAATGGGGAAACTATCAGGGTTGATGAATCTGCACGCCAGAAACATTTGGATCACGGAGATATATTAGGGCCTTGTACAGGCAATGAAAATCCTGCTGAGTTTAAAGAAGAAAGGTGCGATCCAGAATTGATTAGATGCGAGGACGAATATCTTACCGAGAGGGCGACTAAAAAGTCTAGTGTTATACCAAGTGGAGGGATAATTATATTAAACTTAGATGATAAAAATATTGATCTTGAAATAAAAACAGGACAAGAAAATTTGTATGTTATAGCTGAAACACAAGAGGGAGAGGAGAAGAATTTTGTTATACGATAATATTATACTCCCATTATATAAAACTTAATAAACATAGAGACTAATTTTGTTTAATGGATAAATACTTCAAGATAATTTCTACTTTGTGTTATGTAAAGAGTAACAATAAGATATTAATGCTTTATAGAAACAAAAAAGATTCTCTTTCTAATAAGAGATATTATAGGGGCCTAGGAGGAAAAGTTGAGCAAGGAGAAAATCCTATAGAGGGTATTAAAAGAGAAGTAAAGGAAGAAGCAGGTATAGATATTAATCCTATATGGAGAGGAATCGTAACTTTTTCAAATCCATCTGGAATGGATTGGGAAGCCCATGTGTTTATCGCTGAAGGATATACTGGAGAAATTATTAGTTCGACTGAAGGAGATCTTCATTGGATAAGTGAATTGGAGATTCTAAGTCTAGATATGCCAGAAGCCGATAAGAAGCTTATCCCTCTGCTTTTTCAGGAAGAGAGATTTCATGCTCATGTAAAATATGGAAGTATAGCAGAAGACAAAAATATTTGAGCAGTTTTTTAGTCTTCCGCTAATAGTCAAAGACAAATTCTGCTCAATTTTCAAAGTCTTTGACTATAATAAGAATTTAGTTAGTTTAAAAGTTGATGTGATTTGATAAATTAGCTTTTAGCCAAAGAGAAAACGGTTTTTAATGCTACAATTATTGTTGCTGGAACGAATAATACAAGTAGTGCACCAAGGATTGAGGCCACTATACTGCCTATATTAATTCCCATTACTGCAGCACTTAGTACAAGTCCTTGAATACCTGCGAAGCTTACGATCACTAAAGAAACTGAGGCAAGAAGAAATGTTTGAACATCTTTTTCTGATACAAAAAAACCTACGACAACTCCCAGCAATGCTAAAATCCCTAAAATCATAGGATTGGTTTTTGCCCCGGCAAAAAAACCGATAAGAACAGCCAAGACGATTCCGAAGAGAAATGCCCAGGCAGCTATTAAATTCTCTCTGGCTCTAATTGGCATATTCTTTTTCTCCTATTTATGTATTGATATAGGTGATATATAAATCTTTATTAGTTAAAGAAAATAATATATCTGCTGGAGAAACGAAAAGTTTATAAACTGCTGTAATTCACGAGTTATAACATGAAAATTAGATTTAATGTTTTAATGTTTACATTATTAACGATATTTGGTATATTTTTTGCAGGAATTGCTAGTGCAGCTTTAGAATTAAAGACTGTTACTGTGCCGACAACTGTTTCTCATAATCAAGGGGCTATTCCTATTGTATTTAGTTTGAATAATACTGGAGCATTACAAACTGGACTTGAATGGACTGGCACGCCTAATATTGGAAGCTGGAATCTCGCATCCTTGCCAACAACAATAAATGCTGGAGCGCAAATTCAATTTACTGTTATATTGACTATTCCTAAAAATAGTGCAGGAACAATCCAAGCAAACTTAAATGTTGAGAGCAATGAGGGTGAATCTGATAGTTTAAACCAGCCACTGTCAATAATAATTACTAGAGAGGCCACATTGTCTATCACTAAAACACAAGAATTAACTAGTGAAAGAGACGGTATAATCAGCGTAGCTAATACTGGAAATGTACAATTAAGTAATATAGAATTATCTTCTTCAGGTGATTTTACAGTTTCATTTTCCCAGAATAATATAAATCTACTTCCTGGAAATTCTTTAAATGTAAATGTTATCAGAGGAAATATAACTGACTTGAAATTCGGTGCAAATAGTGTTACAATAATTGCAAAGGATTTGAATGAGAATGTCTCTTCTAATAGTGTTAGTTTTTCTATTGGCAGCGGTTTCTGTAAATCAGGCGAGAAAGGAGAGTTAAATATAAATGATGTTAATATTGAAAGTGATGGGGAAGATGAAGATGTTTGGAAACCATTAGATACAATTACGATTGATGTAGAAATTGAAAATGATGGTGATGAGGAAATTCAAGATGTTATTGTTAAGTTGGGCTTGTTTGATTCTAATGGAAATGACTTTGCTGATGATTTAGATTTTGAAAATGAAGATGAGGAAAAGATAGATTTAGGAGATTTGGATGATGGCGATGAGGAAACAGTCACATTCAAATTCACAATCCCTGCAGACTTTGATGAAAAGGGAGACTTTAAGCTGGCAATAAAGGCATATAGTGATGATGAAGGAGAAAATCAGCAATGCACTGACAGATCTTCTGATTTGAGCGATAATTTATTTGAAGATATAGAAATTGAAAGAGAAGATGACGAAGGGAAACTTATAGCATTTGATAATATAAAGGCAGAACCTAGCGAAGTTCTATGCGGAGACAGCGTAAAAATAACTACAGACGTATTTAATCTAGGTGATGATGAACAAGATCAAGTCAAAGTTAATTTGATAAATAATAAACTTGGTATAGACCTTTCTAGAGAGATTAAAGAAGATTTAAGTGAAGGTGATAAGAAAGAAGTAAATTTCGAATTTATAATTCCTAAGACATCAACTGACGGCAGTTATACTTTTGATCTTTCTGCAGAATATGATTATAGAAGAGGAACTTATAGAGAGAGCAGTGATGATACGACACCTGTTATATTAAAAGTATTTGGATGCGGCGCTATTACTGATGGCAGAGATAAGCAAGTGTCTATTGCTGCTTCTTTGGAGTCTGAAGCAAAGGCAGGACAGGAATTGGTTGTGAAGACAGTAATAACAAATCTTGGCGCAGACCAGAGGGATTTTGCTGTAACAGCAAGCGGATATGAAAATTGGGCTAAGCTAGATTCTATTTCAGATAGACTAATTAACTTAAAAAGTGGAGAGAGCAAGGAGGTAATTGTTAGATTGAATGTTAATTCTGATGCTGAAGGAGAAAAATCATTTATTATGGAAGCCAGATCAGGCGATAAATTGGAAACCAGAGAAATCGCAGTTAATATTGAGTCAGGGCAAAGGCCTGGGCTTGGAGGCCTTAATCTGGGTGGAAATAGTTTGGTGTGGATCATTGGAATAATAAACGTTATTTTAATAATTTTAATAATTGTTGTTGCTGCGAGGATTTCTAAGAGATAAATGAAATTTAAATATAATGAAATGATAGTTAAAAATATGGAAAGAGAAGAAATTGCAGACCTTTTTGCGAAGGCATCAAGCTGGCTGGAAAGAGGCGCTTAGAATAGATGGGGCTAAGACTTTTAAAAGAAAAGCTCTTGGTCTTTGTGGAATGCAAACAGTTAGAACTCTTGATGAGATGACGGAACTATTACAAGAGACAGGAGTAGCATCCTCTTTAGAGGAAGGAGAAAAAATAATGCAATCTCTTAAGGGGAAAGAAGTATCATATGGTTTGTGCAAAGTACTTTCTTTTGATGAAGTTGAAGATTCATCAGGAAAAAAGGCATATAGAATATTTGCTTATACTTACAGTTCTTTAACCTGATTCAACAATTCTTTACTAATCTTCTACTATATGATTTATTTTTATAAACTCGTCATTAATGATAACTAATGAACCAAATAATCTATTCCTTATATCTATCATATAGAAGCTTAGTACCTGAAACTTTTAAATGTTTCTTTAATTAAATAATCAATAACTTCTTAAATATTGGATATTAATTAACCTGATGAAAAGGGAACAGGCAGTTTATTTATTTATTAGATATAGTATTTTAGTTGCTTTGGGATTTGGATTGGAATTTGTTTATAGAATTTTTACTCCGCTAACTATTTATCCTGTTTACTGGATTTTAAACAGTTTATATGGGGCTGTTTTAGTTGATAATGACGCAATAGTTATAAAGGGAGTTTTTATTGAGCTAATACCTGCGTGTATAGCTGGTTCTGCATATTATTTATTATTAATATTAAATTTGTCAACACCTATGGATATTGGGAAGAGATTAAAGAATATAGTTTATCTTATTTTTAGTTTTCTATTATTAAACATTTTAAGAATATTGGCTATGATCTGGATATTTTTTGCATTGTATAATTATTTTAATGTAACACACAGAATTGTATGGTATATTGGGAGCACAATAATGGTAGTTGTAATATGGTTTATTGGAGTTTATATATTTAATATAAAAGAGATTCCTATATACAGCGATATAAAAAATATTATAAAGGATATTAAAAAAAGATAATATGGGAATTATAAGTTCAGTTGTAGATTTTGTATTGCATATGGATAAGTATTTTGATATTATTATTCAGAATTATGGTGTTTTTACTTATCTCATAATTTTTTTAGTAATTTTTTTTGAGACAGGATTGGTTATAACTCCCTTTCTTCCGGGCGACTCTTTAATTTTTATTGCAGGCACTTTTGCAGCGCGAGGATCTTTGAATGTTTTGTTATTATTCTTCTTGCTTTCTGCTGCCGCGATAGTTGGTGACAGTCTTAATTATTGGATAGGGAATTATATTGGCGAAAGGATATTTACACATAATAGATTTGTAAAGAAAGAATACTTAGACAGGACTAAGGAATTTTATAAAAAACATGGGGGGAAGACTATAATTTTAGCAAGATTTATCCCAATTATAAGAACATTTGCTCCGTTTGTTGCTGGCATAGGAAGAATGGATTATACTAGATTTCTCGGCTTTAATGTTTTTGGCGGAATGATTTGGGTAGGAATATTTGTCTTTGGTGGATATTATTTCGGGCAGCTGCCTTTTGTTCAGGAAAATTTAACATGGATTATCCTTTTCATTATATTCCTTTCTATAGTACCTGCTATTCTTAAATATTTCAGGAATAAAAAGCTAAAGAATTAATTTTTATCTGCTTCTCTTCTTAGTTTTGCATCTAATATTGATTGAACTTCAAATTTCTCTATTGCCTCTAAAATTTCGCAGTTTGCTACGTTGATAACATAACAGTTTTCTTTATCATGAACAATTTCTGTTTTATCACCTGCTTGCAAAACTATCACAGTGTCTTCTTCTCCATGTGGGCTAGTGTCACATGTTGCATATATCACATTGGCTTCTTTTGCCAAATCTTCAAAGGGCGCTGCACCAACGACATTTAATTGATTATCTGCTAAAAAAGAAGCTAATGTTCCTATTCCTACTCTTGTATATTCACATTGAGTTAAATCTTCTGGATTAACACTTAGATATATAAAATTTGAATTAAAAAATTCTATTCCATTATCAACTACTTTGCCTGTTAGTGGAATATTATTTTTTCTCGGGTCATTTCTTATATAGAGGTTATATTTTATTTGCGGAGTTATATAGTAATAATAATGAAAAACTGGAATTTCACCGAATTTTTCTTTTGTGAATGTTAGCCCTTCATATTCAAATGTGTTAGTTTTTGAAAAGAAATAGCTTGATAAAAAGAAGATTCCAATAAGTATCGCCAGAGTTCCTAGTATCCAATACAACTGGTGATATTTTTTTCTAGATTCTGTTTTTTTCTCAATGTTCTTTTCTATTAATATAGATTCTTCCAGCTTGGGAACTGCTTTCTCTTTTTTATTAGTCTTTTTTACCATATTTTCTATATATATAAATAGATTATAAATATTTGTATTTTTAAGGATTAAATAATTTGTATAAAAATGCGTCAGCTGTAGTCATATCCCCCTCTATAAATACACAATTCTCTTCCTGAAAAACTCTTTTCTCCAATGAATGACTCCATATTATTAGATTGTCTGTACAATTTTTTTCAGGCAGGTTTTCTTCGCATTTTTCATAACAAGCTTTTTGCACTCTGGAAACCAGCCCTTGAAGATTTAAAGCGATTTCTCTAAATATTCCCTCATTTGATGAAACTATATAGAGAGGTTTTCCCTGATATATTGCAGGAGTATTAGAAATATTTACAGCTATGCTTTCTACGTCATTATATGTACTTATTAAACTTATGCTTGAACCTTGGTATTCAAAATTGATTTTATCTGCTGGAGATTTATCTTTTTGCTTTTGCCGCCCATTATTATCTGTAGCTTGCCCAGGATTGGAAAAAAAAGCAAATCCTAATGTACTTAAGACTAAAATTGATAACATAAATATACTTAAAATAGTTGTTCTGATCTTTCTTTTTCTTTCTATTTCGCTTTGCGTTTCTATTCTTCTTATCATGCAAAGAGGTATTTGTTTATATTTAAAAATTTATGTTAAAAAAAGAAAAAGGAAGAAAAAAATAAAATCCCTTTTTTTGTTTTTAAGCTGTTGTAGTCGTTAACTCTGCGCTTGTTGCTGAAGTACCTTTGTACTTCTTGCCAACATCTGTCATTACATTTGCTTGTGTTGTTAAGTATTTAGCAGCGTTTGTTGTGTCACCAGCATTGTATCCTGCAACAAGGGTAGCAACTTTTCCTCCTGTTCTGGAGAAAGTTTCTATTAAGAATTGACCTGCACCGATACCTGTCTTTGCAGTGAAATCAGCGCCGCATGTCCTTGTGGATACGCTCAGTAATTGAGCAGCTACTGTATTAACACAGCTTCCGCCAATAACAACCAAGTTCTTGCCTGCGACAGAGGTTGCTTCCGCATCAGTTACAGAAACAGAGCCAAGTGAAGTAGCTCCTGAGCCCCCTCCTCCTGTGCTTGTAGTTGTAATCTCTGCAGTGTTTTCTGCTAGGTAAATATTGGCATATACCTGCTCATTTGGATAACTTATTGTTGCTTTGTACTGGTCAGAATCTCCTTGATCAATAGTTGCAATTGTACCGAACAAGTCTGCTTCTTTAGTCATCTTGCTATTACTAGCAAGAGCAATAGCATCCCATGTTCCGTCAGCCTGCCATGTTCTTTTTACATCGTCAACACCAATTCCGTCATTACTGTCTCCGCCACTCTCTAATGTAACAACAAGAGCCTGATATAGTGAATTGTCATCTTTTTCCTCAAAGACAATAATTGCTGGTAGAAGCACATTAGCTCCTCCATCAGGATTTTTTAAGTATAGATTAGTTGCGTTTCTTGTATTATCTCCAGCACCTGTAATGTTAAATGTAAGCGCCCCTATAGTGCCTGAAACAGAATTTCTATTAGCAGTTGCTCCTAAAGTAGATAGGTTCAACTGAGTTGTTGTGCTACCGAATGTAATGTTAACTGCTATATTTGCCGCATTACCATCAAAATTTGCTGTTGGAGTAGTAAATGTTATATCGGTAAAACTATCTCCATCTGGAATCTTTATCGTAGTTAACGCATTAGTGCCAACGTCTCCATCCCAGTCATTAAGCGAGATGTTAAGCAAGGGCTCGTAGAAAGCTAACTTTGCGCCGCCTTTTGTTTGTATTGTGGGGTACGCAACTGCAGCGCCTGTTCCAGAGCTATCAGGGTAATTTAATGTTACCCAATTATTAGCATCGGATGATGTTCCATTGTATTTAACATCGTAAACTTTTCCACCTATACTGGCGGTTCCTACTCCATCTGATGTAACAGTAGTTTCAATAGTATCTCCAGAGAAGACATCTATAAAGGTTGCCTTATCTCCGCTAATACCTGCTGTGGTTGAATTTGTAATTCCACTTACTCTGATTAGCCTGCCATTCTCTTCGTTGCCAACAACGACATAATCGTCTTTGAATAGATTTTGTTTTTCAAGAACAGTTATATTATGCCCATCGCTGTCTCTTTGCAGTTCAACTTGACCTGGTGTAGTCCAGTTTTTAGCAAACTGAATTGAAGCAGTTTTGCCGTCCTTATTTGTAAAGGTGACTTCCATTTTATCGTCCCCGTTATAACCCATCTTTATATCTTCTCTATTTGCTGTATCATCGTCCTTAATGGACAAGCCTGAAAAATCAAGTTTAAAGGATCCGAATACAGGGTCTTTCATTGATGTTCCTGCAACGACAGCATCCTTATCACTGTTAGGCGCACGTATGCTAACTATTATTTTAGTAGCTGCTGTTGTTCCACCTGTAATGGTTGTTGATGTGCCGTCAACTACGGTGTCTTCTTCACCCATAGTTACCGAGCTTCCTTGTGTTGTTGATAACTTGACTTTCTCTGCGCCTGCAATAACGCTTGCAGATAGCTTGAGATTTGTCTCGTCAGCATTTGTAATTGCTATTGTAACACCGTTTATTTTTTTAGAAGCGTTTTCACTTACTTCTTTTGTTTCTGACTTTCCTTCACTATCTGTAACTTTAACAGTTGCAGCAGTATCTGATGCAGAAACTAATTCAACAGTATATGTTTTACCAGTGATTGTTACTTCTGCTGAAGGATCGTCGCTACTTAAAGCAACTTTTTCTGCAGTTTTTAACAAGACTAATTCTGTATCGCTTGTTGCAGAAGCGATTGTAAACTTCTGTCCAAACATTGTTATATCCTGGCCCTCTGAATCAGCATGCGTTAAATTTACGGCTTTGCTGAATGTTAGAGATGCATTGTAGATATAATTTGCTGTTGTTGTACTTGTAGTAATTAAAAACTGAGGGTCTAGATCGCTTGTTGGCTGTTTGCCAGCATAGGTTATCTGAGGATTGAACCCTAGCTCAATTGTTTGTGTATAACTCGAGTCTACATTTCCTGAAAAACTACCATCTTTTAAGACAGTTGGAAGATCAGTTTTAGTCACAACAGATTTTACTGTATTTAATGTGTCATTAATGAAGAGTTTTGTCCCTCCAGAAAACAATGGAGCCGCTTCTCCTGTTACTGAAGTAGATGTTCCTGTGCCTCCGCCTTTTGCTGTAGCTTCAGCTAACTTAGTAGATAAATAACTACTAATATCTGTTACAGCAACAAGGTCAGTATATGCGGCATTTGCGCCGCCATGAACGATGGCAACATCAGCTGCACCTCCAGCTACGAATGGTGCTGGAAAGTTTGCTGCGGCAGCCAAAGCTACTGTAGAACTTAACATTGCAGTACTAGCAAGAACTGAACCTATTTTTTTGAATGAAAATCTCATTTTTTTTAAACCTCCTTTCATCTTATTCTTCTTAGCGGCTTTTAGCCCCTCTTTGAGGAGATTGCACTTTTAATTAGCAATCTGCTATTTAAACTGAATTGAATGGAGAAAACTTATTTGATTTAAAAAGCTTTCTATTATTTTAAACTAGTTGAATGAAAAACACTCTTAGGACAGTTATTTATTTATAAAGGTTGTGGTGTTACTATAACTTACAACAAGTTAATCTTTCTCTATAATATTTATTTTCCATCTTTAAATTTAGATATGGGTTATTTTAAAACCTATATTATAGATTAATTTATTATAGAAAACTATTTATATAGCGGTTCTCTATCAATATGGGTTATTTTAAAACCTATATTAAAGATGGCGCACAAATCAAAGACAAGGGAAATAACTATCGTCGAGAATGAAGGCGCTTTTAGTTTATTTTTCAAAAAATTCTCTGGAGAAAAAAAGGAATATGATTTTGAAGGTATTTCTGCTTTAAGAAGATTATTGTCAAATGAAAAAGCTCGATTGCTTCATACTATTAAGACTGAAAAACCTTTGTCTATTTATGAATTGGCTAAAATTTTGAATAGGGATATAAAAGCGGTAAAAAAAGATATAAAACTTATGGAAAGATTTGGATTTATTGATTTAATTTATGAAAAAAAAGGCAAAAGAGAAAGACTTAGGCCCATAATTGTGGTTGATTCTATTTACATTAATCTAAAGATTTAATTATATTTATCCATAGCAAAGCTTTAATGTGGCAGAGATAGTTCCTGGATAGGCAGGTATTAATATTTCAGCTCCTCTTGCTGAATAAGAGCAATCGCCTTGATATATAATTATTATTTCTTTTGATATTGTATTTGTTGAATATATTGATTTAAATTCATATCCTTTGATATTAGCTTGCTCATTTACAAGAAAGCTCTTAGTTATAACATTGTTAAATGTCTTGTTTAATACTATGCATGGGTCTTCTCCTGAGATACACAAAGAAAGTCCGTTATTGCATTCTTTAATAAGTTCGTTTAATTTTAGATAGTTCGGTTCATAGGAAATAGAGCAGGAAGTTGTTAATTCCATTGCACTTTCTAAAAATTGATGAATGTCTTTACTTTCTTGCACTAATGTATTATTGCCTCTGATTGAAAATCCCAGTATAATTGCTCCTACAATAGCAATTATTACTACTATAAAAACGAATCCTACCATTTCTTCTTGGGCTTTTTTAAATTTTATTTTCATTTATCTATATTTTTGCCTGAGGCATAAATTCTGCCTAGTTCGCACTTTGTATATCCTCCCTTTTCTCTAGTCCAATAACAAATAGTAACAAAGGCACTCTTAGGAGAACCTATTTCTTCATTTTTAATTAAGGTTATTGTTTTACAATTTGGATAATTTGCTTTATCACATTCGTTTTTTTCTTCTGAATAAACATTTTCTATTTGAAGGAAATCTAGATTCCAAAACTCGTCATATGATCTTCTCTCTTTTAATGAGAATGCTTTGTCTAAATCTATGCAATTAGAACATGTATGTGTTGTTAATACAAATTCAGGGGTTGATGCTAGTTTTCGTACAGCCTCTAAAGCTTCTTCATCCTGCAAAGAAGAGGCTGTTTTTCTAATGTTCGATAAACTTATAGAAAAATAGAATAAAGCAACTATGGCTAAAAATATAATTAAAGCAACTAAAACAAACGCCATCTGCTGTATTTTAAGCTGGGCTTTTTTATTATTAAAATAGCTTACATGAAAGTGCTTCATTTTTCCTCCTTATTATTTCAGCATCAAAAAACAATTCTCTTAAATCTAACGAGCTATTAAAAGCAAATAGTTTATTTGTATATGATGATAAATCTACTTCTAAATTAGAAGCACAACCTTTGGAATTTAATAATAAACTCTTCGAATAATAGAGTAAGCTTAATTCTGATGTTCTTTTCATTAATCTTTTTAGATGGCACTCATAAACTTCTGGAGAGGAAAAGATTGCAGCATATAAAAGAGCAGATGTTTCGAAGTAAACTCTATCTGCGAACTTCTTTTTTAGACTTCCTTTTATATTTCCGCTAGAATCAAGAGAAATATCAATATCGCAGCCAGAAGTTGTAAAACAAACCTTTTTTGCTTCTTTTTTGCATTCAGAAGCTGAAGAAGTTATATTTATGCTTATTCCTAAGTCTAATATTTCATCTTCTATCTCTCTTGGGGGATTAACAAAGCAGAAATTTTCATCAGATGGCCATAAATATATTAAATCAGCTATTTTAAATGGCATATTGAATGGTTTAGCAAAAACAAAATATTCCTTTCCTTCTATTACATCTTGGGAGAAGATATATTTATTATTAAATGTAGAAGGAAAACCTGGCTTGCCCCATTCATCATTTAATAGTTTGGTAGCGAGACTTATTTTTTGCGTTCCGAAAGTTCCCTGAGAGGATTTACATTCATTATAGATGCGCGTTTCTTCTGGAATTGAAATTTTTGTTATCTTGCCTGTTTCTAAATTCGTTTCTATTGGTGTTAATATTATGCCCAGTTGTTTTCCAAGTACTGTATCTTGCTTTGTTTTTTCTGTCTTTATAAATTCTGTTGAGGCATATACTGCTAAAAATATAATTACTGCTCCTACTATTATTGCAAAAATCCAAGAAAAACTAAACTCAAGGGCTTTTTTGTTGAATATCATTTTATCTGCTTAGAGTAACAAGTGCCTCAAATTGATCTCTTTTTGTCTTTAGTTCTATTCTATTCTCTCTAACTGGAATGCAAAAAAATTCATTAGTCTTTACATGCTCTAATTTTATTGAGGATAGCGAGGAATCGCAGGCCTTTTGAGGCGGATAGAGAAAAACATTTCCATTGCTATTTATAAATGCTTTTTTTATATTATTATATTCTTGAGGGGCCTGAGCTATATTGCCGAAACATACTAACTCAATTCCTGAAGGGATTGTTGCAGGATATTTTTCATTGGGAAAGATGTCCTGATGAATTGTTGACTGCCATGCTTCTTCTATGTATTCTTCTAAATCATTATAGAAAAGGCTGATTTCTGTGCATTTACTAAGTGAAATAAAGCTTCTAATTACATAGAAAGCAATTCCGACTATAGCAATTATAACGATTATTGAAAAAATCATACTAAAAGATATGCTAAACTGGCCTCTTTTTTGCATGTTGGAAGAAGGCTGATAGGATAATTAAAGGTTTCGTGGGAAACATCAATCCTGGAATTAAGACAGCAATATGAACTGAATATCTAAGGATCTTCTTAGTTTAGGTTATGGGTGGAAAATTGAGCTATTTTAATAGACTATTTTGATACAACTAATTTAGAGGATTATGTAAGGAGAGAATTTACTAGTTAGATTACTGAATTAGTTGTTAATTTACATTGAAAGGCCTTTCAATGTTCCTGAAACTTTTAGGATTTTTATATTTGAATTTGATAGTTCTATTGCTGCTTTAATATTATCTAATTCTTTTCTATTTATTGAGAGTATTACTTTATTAGATTTGTTTTTAATAAACATTGGTGATGCCTTGGCCCAACCCAATATGCCAATATAATCAAGAATTATTTTTTCTATTTTATCTTTAGAGTCTGCTTTAATTAATAGATAGCGTTTTTTTATTCTTGCGGAAGGTTTTAATTTCAGTTTCATCTTATTCTATTATTTTTTTGCCTGCGATTGCATTAATTGACTCTCTTATAGAATTGCTTTCTAATGCAAATCCAAGACTTTCTGCATCACCAATTTTAAAGTTGTTGATTCCTACTACCTCTCCTTGGGTATCTATTAGTGGGCCTCCTGAATTTCCTGGATTTAGGGAAACATCAGTTTGCACATATTCTTCCAATCCGTTTGGGCCTTCTCTATCAAGGCCCGAAATTATTCCTTCTGTAACTGTAAAAGATAATCCTAATGGATTGCCTATGGCAATTACCTTTCTTCCGACTTGGAGCGTATCTGAATCAGCTAGTTTCAGATAATCATATTGGTCTTCTATCTTTAATAAAGCTAAATCTCTCAACTTATCCACGCCTATTATTATTGCTTGAATTGGCTGTTTGTCATATGTTAGAATACGCACATTCTCTCTCCCTTGCACTACATGGTAATTTGTTACTATATAGCCATCTTGATTAACAAAGAATCCTGAACCAACTGAATTCTCTGTCATAACTGCCACAACGTTTTTAACAGATTTTTCAATAACTGCTGAAAAATCTTCTTTTGTTATTCTGAGAAGACTTATCTCTTCTTGAAAACTTTTTTGCTGTGCTGCCTGTTTTGTAATTGCTAGAGAAAGGTCATTAAAATTTTGCTGATTTATTTCATTGTAATCATCTATCAGACCTGTAAAATGTTCTGAAAGGCCTTCTTTTACATTATTTACCTCTACGTCTATTTTTGAGTTTAATCTAGAAAATTGAATTGAAATAAAGACAAATGAAATTAGCTGAAAAATTAGAAGGAATAAAACTAACACATATAATATATTTGCATGCCTCTCCATTTTAGTATATCAAAAGAGGAATATTTATAGTTTTTGAATTTGTGAGCTTTAGCTACTTTGATGAATGACGAAAAAGAGATTGGTTTAAATATATTGAGTAAGTTATAAATCTTAAACTTCCAATAGATTAAATTCGATTAAATTCCAGATCCTAACTTGTTCTACCTATAAAATCCTCGATTTCTTTTTTCTTTTTGACGTTTAAAGAAACTTCTAAACCATAATGAGTAGGTTTTGATATTAAGAATCCTTCTTTAAGTAAATCATTTATTACTTTCTTAACTTCTTTTTTAGTTCTTAAATGATCTGGGAGGCCTTTTCTTAGATTATGTATGCTTGTATGCTTATGCATCCAAATTCTATGTCTTACTAATTTTCTTAAGATGAACCTTTTTATATCATCCTCTATATTATTCATGCAATATTAGAATGGAAGTAATATATATCTTTTTCTCTTTAGAACTCCATTTTGATAATTATTGAAGCATAAACCTAGCTTTATAAAATAGAAATGTTTATAAATTCGATTTAGCTAAATAGTATATGGAAGGAAATGAGGAGCAAGAGTTTGAAGAAGAAACAAGAAGCATTTTTGTAGAATATTTTGGCAGTTCTCCTTATATAAAAATACTAGATTTTTTAATTCAAGGACAAGATTTTGATTATAGTATGACAGAAGTGGCCAGAGGAGCTAAAGTTGGATGGAGTTCATTTACTAAAATTTGGGATAAACTATTAGATAAAAAGATAATAGGACCAACAAGAAATATAGGAAACGCCAAACTATTCAAATTAAACAAGGAAAATGAGTTTGTAAAAAAATTGATTAGATTTGACTGGGAATTAACAAAGGCAGAAACTGATAAATTAGAAAAAGAAGAAATTAAAGTCGAACATTGATTTTCAGTGGTTACTACTTTGCTAAATAACAAAATTGGGAAAATTTAAACTATAAAAATTTTTAACAAGGTCTTTCTATAATGTCTCGCAATAATTTCTTAGTATCACTGGAACAGCATTAATTCCTAAAAGAATAATCTCAAAAACCTATTTAAACCTTTATTTCTTTTATAGAATATGAAGATTCATACAATAGGGGGATATAGTGAGGTGGGGAAAAATATGACTGCTTTAGAGATTAATGATGATGTTATTGTTTTTGATTCTGGTCTTTTTTTGCCTGCTATTGTTGGAGTTGCTGAAAGAGAAAGAATTCCTACAGAAAAAGGAATGAGAAATTTAGGTGCTTTACCTGATGACCTATATTTGGAAAGAAAAGGACTTAGAGATAAAGTAAGGGCTTTATTGATTTCTCATGCACATTTAGATCATGTTGGAGCATTGCAATATAATGCCTATAGGTATAAGGCTGAGATAATCGGAACGCCGTTTACAATGGAGGTTTTGAAGATTTTAGCGATAGATTCTGAGATGCAGCTAAGAAATAAAATAGTAAGAGTAGAACCTAATTCTCATTATGTTATTAAAGGAAGAAATAGAAATTATAAGGCTGAATTTATCAATATGACTCATTCTACAATACAAAGTGCAATTATTGCAGTTCATACTCCTGAGGGAATAGTTTTATATGCTAATGATTATAAATTAGATAATTCTCCGGTTTTGGGAGATAAACCGAATTATAAGCGCTTAAAAGAATTGTCGAGAATTGGAATTAAAGTATTAATTGTTGATTGTTTATATGCGCAGGACGATAGAAAGACACCAAGTGAAAAGATAGCCAGAGGATTATTAGAAGATGTTCTCTTTGGAACAGACAATAGAAAAGCCGGTATAATAGTGACCACTTTTTCATCACATATAGCAAGATTAAAGTCAATAACTGAATTTGGCAGGAGACTTGGAAGGGAGGTTATTTTTTTAGGGAGGAGCCTTAATAAATATGTAACTGCTGCAAATAATATAGGAAAATTGCCATTTATGAAAGATATTAAATTATTTACTTATAGAAAACAGCTAGATAAGGTTTTGAAAAGAATAAATAACAATAAGAGAAAATATCTTGTTGTGTGCACTGGGCATCAAGGAGAGCCCGGCTCTATTCTTGATAGAATTTCTCAAGGGCAATTAAATTTAAAACTTTCAGAAGAGGATCATGTAATATTCTCTTCTAAGACAATTCCTACTCCTATAAATGAGCTGAACAAAGAACAACTGGAGAAAAAACTAAGAAAATATAAAGTAAGGATATTTGATAATGTGCATTGTAGCGGGCATGGAGGGCGCGAGGATTTGCGGGATTTAATTAGATTAACAAATCCAAAACATATTATACCCTCACATGGGGATTTAAAAAAAACCACTGCAGGAGCAAGATTAGCAGAAGAAATGGGATATAAATTAAATCAAACTGTTCATTTGGCACAAAATGGACAGGTCATAGAATTGTAATAAGAATTTAGTTATTTTTTGCCTAAGAAAAGTGAATTGAGCGTATAAATTGGATCAGAAAGATCAATCCTTTCATCAATATTAGCATCGGCTGCTTCGATGCACATAGGTCTAGGGCCACCCAAAAAAAGCCAATTTAAAGTAAAAGAAACATCTGAGATATTAATTTTTTCATCTGAATTTGAATCTCCTCTTATAAAATTTTCACATTCCCCAGCTCTATCATAAGATACAAGGAAATTATTAAAATAAGTAATAGAAGAAAAATTTTCGATTGTGCTATCATACACGCCAAGTCCAATTCTTCCTTCAATAACTGATGGTAAATAAATATTTAATAATCTTGTTTTTTCGCTATCTAATTCCCTCTCGTTAATAGAAAAATGCCAGCCTTGATTATCATAACATATTCCTAGTGTATTAATGCCATTTAAAATAATATTATTAGTTAAATCATTTGCATAAGTAAAACTATCTCTGGAAGATTGTCTATTTAACCAATATTGTTGATTAGTTTCTGAATACCCGTTTACACCAAATTCAAAGTACGCCTCTCCAATATCTCCAAAAATTAAACTAATTCTATCGCCTTGTATCCAATTAGATCTTCTAAAATCCACGCTGATACAGAGGTTCTCCATATTACTATAATTTCTATCTG
Source organism: Candidatus Woesearchaeota archaeon (assembly GCA_964362915.1). GTDB lineage: Archaea > Nanobdellota > Nanobdellia > Pacearchaeales > GW2011-AR1 > JAUSIK01. Next base: position 56,878 of record CAYIGH010000001.1, read on the forward strand.
TAAAGAGGAATCGTAAATAACCAGATTTTTCTTCAAAGTCTCTAGCTTCTAAATTGTCCGATGTAGTAACCCAATTCTCACTGGGCATTGCAATATACTCTCTATTAATTTTACCTTCAAAACTTTCTTTCCATGTTGCCCTTTCTTGTGCTTCAGATGTAGGATACACAAAATTTGATAATCCAAATCCGGCTATCGCTACTAAATTTCTTAATGATTTTCTCATAAAGATTTATATCTTATTAGATATATAAATTTTTATATTATGCAGTGTAAATCTTCAAAAAGGTATATATACTACTTTTTCTTCAAGAAATATACAAGATGTTATAATAAGATGGGTGAAATTTTAAAATGGATAAAATAGCAAATATAACTCTATTCTCTTTTATAGGATTAATATCTTTTATAATCATATTTTCTATCTTCTTTGCCACTTCTCAACAAACAACCATCGAAGAAGAGATTTTTGTTCCTTCTGTACAAAATAACCAAGAGATTATCTATTATGATTATAAATTTTCAAATACGTCTGGAGTTATTATATTAACGAAAAGAGAAGCATCTTGTTTTTGGAAACCTGACGATATTGACGATGGTTGGAAAAATTGCGAATCCATCTTTGAAATAGAGAATCAAAAGGGGGATAAGCCTATTATAAGTTTTCCCTTCATTAATTTTAGTTTTGCTAAAAATAATGTTAGAAACCATAGTATATATTTCTCAAACACATATACAATAATAAATGAAACATATAATAATTTTTCAAAAACTTATTTTGGAGATGTTATTGAGGAGGTTATACAACTTAAAAAGAGACAATTTGTGAATTTTACTTCTCTACCGAACTATCTCGATACTTCAAAACCTTTTGCTATCAAATTAACATTTGAGGTTCCAAAATATGAAGAAAATATATTTAATTTTACTATTTCAGGAGAAGAATTTATTGGTTTTATAGACCCGGATATTAATAGCTGTAGTTTCTTAGGGGTCCCCAATACAGTTTATACATTAGTCATTAATGTTAGTTCGTTAGGCACATGTTTTACGATACTGGCAAATAATATTACATTAAATGGTAACGGTTATCATATTAATTATAGTGTAGCGGGAACTAGTAATAGATATGGGATTTATATAAAAGGCGCAAATCAAACTACTATAAAGAATTTTAGAAAAATATTTGAGGAGAATAGTAATGGAATTCATAAGTATGGAATATATTTTGATAAAGCGCATGAAGGGATCGTAAATAATGTTACTATAGAAACAATTGGAATTTCAAGTGATGGTATAAGAATAAATAATGGTAATGATACAAAAATAAACAATACTAAAGTAATTACTCTTGGAGATAGTGCGGTGGGCATTTATTTATACGGCTCGAGCTCATCAATTATAAATAATAATAATATCACCACCAATAAGACTTCTGCGAGAGGAATTGAACTTGGTGCAAGATCAAACTTTAATAAATTAAGCAATAATATAATTACTACAGAGGGCAATGAATCAACGGGTATTTTATTAGATTCTTCTTCAATAAATATTATCAATAATAACATTATTAGAACATTCAATAATAATGCGGAGGGCATCAACTTTGCTGATGCACAAAATAATACAATAAATTATAGTATTGTTACAACTCTTAGTAATAATGCAAGTGGAATTTTTATAGGCGGTTCGTCAGATGGTAATCTAATTTATAACTCTTTCTTCAATTCATCTTTAGCAAATGATATTTTATTCTTTTGGACCTCTGCTGGAACTCTTAACCTTACTAATGTAACACTTGCTAATAACAATGTAAACTTTAACCCATTATCAACATCACGACTTAATGTTCACTGGTACTTTGATGCACAAGTTAATGATAGCTCGAAAAATCCTCTTGAAAATGTGAATGTTTCTGCATGGGATATTAATAATGTACTAAGATTTAGTGATTTAACAAATAATATCGGTAGGATAAAACAGCAAGCCCTCCTAGAGTATGTACAGAACAATACTCAAAAAATATATCATACCAATTATACGATAAATGCAACAAAAGATGGTTTCACAGAATCAAAAAGCGTTAATCTAACTGCAAATACATTTATGACATTTATTCTTCCAACTACCATCATTCTTACATCGGATAATATTGTAGAAGACGGTGATATTAACTATGAAATTAGCTCCGGATTATACAAAAGAGATAAAACTTCTATTACTATAGAAATAGGAAATGCATACTATTATATCTCTAGAAGCTATATTGAATTTAATACGTCTTCAATTCCAGATAGTGCTATAATCAAAAATGTATCTTTAAATATATCTTTTGATACATTAGGTACTAGGAATTGTACTATTAATGAAGTAAGTGAACAACCTTCCATTATATCAAATCAGACTCTTTATATAGATATTGGTAATGGTACTACATATATAAATAATGATGACTTTTGTAGGACAGGTTCGTCAACTAAATCAAAAGTTGATCTTGGAGCTAGTGCCAATATTGATCTTGAAAATTTACTTTCATCAAATTGGTTTGGTATAGGTATTAAATGGGATAATGAAATAACTGCGGCTACTACTGCTTTAACTAATGCTTCTGAAAGCTCCTCATCACCACTCCTTACTGTAAGTTATATTTAAATTTATAATAATCCAAAATAAACTAAGTAAATGATAGAAGAAATTTCTGGGGGATTGAGAAACGCTTTAGAGAGAGGAGCCAGTCTCGAAGAGGCTGTACAAAGTTTCATAAAAGCAGGATATAATCCTATAGAAGTAAGACAAGCAGCACAGAGCCTTTCATATCTTCCACAAACAATGAGGCCTGTTGCTGAACAAGTTCAGGAAGGTTATAAAATGTCTGCATTGCCAAGTTTACCAAATCAGCAGCCCCAGAAAACAAATTATTCCTTAACTTCATCAAGGAGCAAGCCAAGAGCTAAAAAGAATATACTGGTGATTATTCTTATTCTTCTTTTACTTATCTTGGTTGGTGGTTTGGTTTATTTTATCTTTTTTGGGAAGGAACTTTTAGACTCTTTCTTGGGATAACAAAATGAGAAATGGTGCTTTTATTAAAATATTTAAAAAATCTTTTTACGATTATTGCAAAAATCCTATAATAATTGCGCCTGGTTTTAGTTTGCTAATATTTTTTATTGTTTTTTCAAAACTGTCTGTTAAAATTAACTATGGCCTTCAAAATACGCCTGCGTTGACCTTGTGGCTTATATTTTTTAGTATTATTTCGCTTTTAGTTATTTCTTTAATTTTATCTGGATTAATAGGAATGACTTCAGATATAATGAAAAAAAAGGATGGAATCAAATCATTTCTTTATAATTGTAGAAAGTTTTGGTTTGGCAATTTTATTATTATTTTAATAATCATATTAGCATTTAATATTATAAGATATGTTGCTCATAATTTAGCGTTTTTTTTAGGCAGGTCTTTAAATCTTGAAGTAGATATTGCGGCAGCTTTATTCTTTTTATTATATTTTGGAGGAATTTTATCAAGCTTGATTTTTTTAACATTTGCTAATATTTCTTTAATCGTCTATAAGAAAAGTATTTTAGAAAGCATGAGAAAATCTTTTTATATTGTAAAGAAAAATTATATAGAAACCTTATTAATCTTAATTTTATTTTTTGTTGTGAATGAGATTTTAATAAGATTTATCCCTAGTTATGGGATTGAATTAATAAATGCTATTTTTATTGTGCCTTACTATGCTTTGATATTAACTAGGTTTGTTATCGAATCTGAAGGAATAAAATGATTTATGAATCCGCTGAAGATTCTTATCTTTTGAGAGAAGAAGTTCTAAACTATTCTAAGGGAAAAAGAGTTTTAGATGTGGGAAGTGGTTCTGGGATTCAGGCTCAAGCAGCCTCAGATGCAGGGGCTAAATCTGTTTTGGCTGTTGATATTGACGAAGAAGCTGTTAATGAATTAAAAAAGAAAGGAATTAAAGTGAGAAAGTCTGATTTATTTTCAAATGTGAAAGGTAAATTTGATTTGGTTGTTTTTAATCCTCCTTATTTGCCTATGGATAAAAGAGAGGATAAAGCAAGTGCATTGAATACTTCTGGCGGAAAGAAAGGAGATGAAATTATAATTAGATTTTTGAGAAATGTTAAAAAATATTTAAATAAAGATGGAATTGTGCTGATTGTTATTTCTTCTTTGACTCCTAGAAAGAAGATATTGGGGGTTTTGAAAAGAGAAGGATTGAAAAAACAAATTGTTTCAGAAAAGAAACTTTTTATGGAGAGTTTGGAAGTTTGGGAGATAAGTCGTTTAGAGTTTTAATCTGTGAATCGCCTGATCCTGCCAGAGCTTTCTATAAAAATAAAGATAGTATGAAAGTTCTGAAGAGCTTTTTGCAAAGATTATTTTGTTATTTGTTATTATTTCATTTTTTATATAAAGTGGGAGCAATTCAAATATATGGATGTCGTATTTTGGATTTTTTGCCTGAATTGATAGTGTTTTTTGATAAATTTCTTTTGCTTTTTTTATATTTCCAGTAACAATGCATATATCAATGTCGCTCCTTTGTGTTGATTTTCCGTTTATATAAGAGCCATAAAGAAGAACTGCAAGAACTTTATTTTTAAATTTGCCAAAATCTGTTTTGATTTGCTCTATAATTTCAGATTGCATTTTCAAGTTTTTTTAATATTTTTTTAATTTGGGGAAGGAGGATTTGAATTGATTCTTTAGCTATTATATCGTCTGTTTTGTTGTATTTATGAATAATCCTGTTTCTTAAGCCATTTGCATCTTCAAGGATTTTTGCTTCATTATCTCCTATAATTTTAAGCTGCATTAATTTTTCAATATTTTTATAGTCATCCTCTACTAATTTCTCCTTGTCTTTTAGAAGCATGGCGGCTATATCTGAAATTACTTCTACAATCTCTTGAAATGCTTTATATGATGCTAGCTTAGATTTTTCATCCTGAGAAGAAATCCATTCTTCTATTTCTATTATCCTCTTTTCTGCTAATTCAATTTTTTCCAGGTATCTTTTCTTTCTCTCCATCTTTTCTATATGCGGAGATTATATTTAAACTATTCTTTTTACAAAAATTAGAGGTTTGGAAAATAAGACTTGGCTCATGAAGAGGCAATCTATCTTAACTCAGATTCAATAGCTTGTTGAAATGCAGAGAAAGGCTGGGCTCCGCTTATAAGCCTTCCATTGATAAAGAAAGCAGGTGTACCTTGAACCCCGTCACGCTGTCCTTCATCCATGTCTTTCTTAACAAGAGCTGCCATTTTTCCAGATTGAAGACAGGAATCAAATTGCTGAATATTTAACCCTATTTCATTAGCCCATTGTCTAAAACTTCCTATACTTAAGGCTTGCTGATTTTCAAATATTTTATCATGCATTGCCCAATATCCGTCGTTTCCTTTTTGTTCCCCTGCACATCTTGCAGCCTCAGCAGCCTTTTGTGCATTAGGATGAAAACTTAAAGGAAAATCCTTATACACTAATTTTACTTTCCCGCTAGTGATATATTCACTCTCAATCTGAGGCAATGTTTCAGCATAAAATTTCCCGCAGAAAGGGCATTCATAGTCAGAATATTCAACCATAATTACAGGAGCATTTTCATTTCCTTTATAAGGCGCACCTTCAATATTTATTTTAGCCATGGCGGGCTCTGATGGGGGCTCTTGGATAGATGGATTAACTATATTCTCTTCTTGGATAACATTTCCTGTTATACTTCCGCCATTTCCAGAAAAGAAAACCCCATAGCTATTAATCAAAGTTAAAATAAATGTAGCAGAAACAAGAACAGTTAGCAATTTCATTCTGTCAAGATTTTTTAAATTATAAAAAAAATTGCTGTTTACTTTAACATTAGATGTGTCTGCTATAATTGATTCTTTAGCTTCTATTCTTTCTTCTTCCATTAAATTATACTAAAATGCCCCTTTTTATATTTTTTTGCTTAATATCCCATAAATATCTTTCTTCTCATATGTACTTTTAAATAAATAACCACAATGACAGCAACTACAATCAATGATAAACTAATCCATATTATGCCACTAAGTGCTCCTCTGTTCTCAGAAGGTATTTTTTCCTGCTCTCCTGCTTCAGAGCCACTATCTACCCCTTTTTCTCCGCTTTCTATTGGTGGTTGACTTAATTCTCCCTCTGATTCAGATGTTGTTGCATTCTCTTTCTTTGGTTTTGAAACACTGGCCCCTCCAGAGCCCCCACCACTACTACTTCCTCCAGAACTTCCTCCTGAAGAAGTGGATTCTCTATATGTGGAAAACTCGCAGAATGGAATCTGCCATATGCAATTTGTCGAATCAATTAAAGTTGCTTCAGATGTTCTATCAACACAATTTGCTCCATTATTATCACAATGAAACAATTGATTACATGTTCCGCTAAATGGTATCTTTACTCTGCAGACCTCTGGATATAAGTTATTTATTATCTTGTCTCTTGTCTCAGAAGTTAATCCTGCGTATGTTGAAGTATTAATAATTGAACCTGCCGTGCTAATTGTCCTAACCTTATCATTCAATCCTGTTTTAGTCAATGAGGCATTAATAAATTCAAAGTAATTACTACCATCGGTATTATTGAGCTTAATATTAATACGTCTTCCTTCTGTATAGTTAGTTTTCCTGCCAGCATTAGCTCCACATACTTGTCCTTGTATATGCTCATAAACGTTATTTTGATCAATATCATATGATACTGTCCAGCCAGATGGTGCCTTAATCCTAGTCACAAAACTGCAGAAACCGCATTTATTATTTAGGGTAGCAGTGACGAATGAACTACATTTGCTAATAGCGCATTTATTTTTGTCATCACAAGCTTTTAGCTTATAATAATAAGTCGTCCCATTAACTAGATTATAGCGCAACGAACGAACTCCGCCGTCATTGTAAATATCTGCTTTATGCCATAACTTATAATCTCTTACATTGGTGCTAAGCACTCCAACATCATTAATTGTTGCATTTAATGTAATACATCTTGAATCATTTCCGTAAAACTCAAGGCTCCCATTTGCAGGCTTATTGGTATCATACATAATTAAAGCAGAGTCTGGATATTCTTCTATCTTAACGCCTACAACTTGCGGCGTTTTAGTATCAGTATAATTCGCGGCATTTACACCTGTGCTAGAGCATACAGATAGAAAATCACAATCCCAATCAAAGCAATCTATATTGCCGTCGTTATCATTGTCTATATTATCAAAGCAATCCTCATATTGCACATATCCCTTCCTTAATATGTCCTCAAACTTTGCTGCGTCTGCTCCATAGTCAAAACAGCCTGCAATTTCAAAGTCAACAGCTCCAGGTGTAGTATAACCAGGGCCAGCTGTATCAGTTGGAAATGTAACATTGCCAGTTCCAGGATTCCCAATTGTTGCAGCATATACTCTCATATCTTTTGTTGAATCATATAATGTAGGGAATCTATTCAAGTCTGCCTTTTGTACAGCTATCATAGGCCCGCCAATTTCAGAACACATTAGCTTCTTCCATACATTTAATTTGATATCACTAGCTGCCCACTGGGAATTTTCGCATGTATAAGCATTAAATGTTTCTACTGCTTTTTCTTTAGTAGCATTCCATTCAGAGGCATATCTAAATCTAAATTCGTACCCTTTAGCAGAAGAATTATGGTTTAATTCACATCCTCCGCTAGTTAAACCATCTGTATCCAAATAAACAAAGAATATTACTGTATCATTTCCGTTGCCAATTCTTTCAATTCCGTAACTCGTTAATTTTTCTTTGTTGCATAAAGAGGCATTAGTAAAGTCCAACATATTAGCTCCAAATCCAAATCCATCTCCCATATCTTTCATTCCAATACCACAAATATCTACACTTCTTTGACTTATCCCTGCCTCAGGACAATTATCTACTGCTATTGGCACAGGAGCCCCTGTTTCTATACTATTAAATGATTCAACTGTTCCAGCTGTATTGCACCATCCAGTAACCCATTTGCATCCACTTCCACATGCTCCCTGAGTTGTAGCATTAAAGCAGGTTGGCTCACATCCATAAGAAGTAGCATTACAATATAGATTTGCGTTACATAATGTGGCATTATTTACTAAAGTTGTATTGCTCCAGCATTGGTCCATGACATTAGTACAGTAATTTCCATTAGAATTCCACCAACATCCATTAGTAGCATTACATCCTACAGCCACAGATGTATAACTCCAGCATTCTTTGCTCCAATCAACTTCGCATCTTGGGTTAGATTCTGGGAACCATCCGCAACTGATATTTATAATAGTCTTATTCGTGCAGAATGTTTGATTACCATTATATTTCCAGCATTCAGCCCCGGATGCTCCTCCAACTCCACCTCCTCCCACAACGGAGCCTCCAGAAAATCCTCCTCCTTTAGGATCACACCATCCAGGATTATTCCACTTACATCCTGATATTGCTGCGCAATTTGTTTGGTTATTAGAACTTGTTGCATTATAGCAAGTATTTGATTGCTGTTCTTCACACCAGCCATTTTCTGCCTTCCATAAACATCCTGAAGTAGTTGTACAGCTAGTTGAAGAAGTTATATTAAAGCATGCTGGCTCACATGTTCCGCCTCCTCCTCCATAATCTCTCCAATTGCAGCTAACTTGAGTAACACCATTACAACTAGCTTTAGTTGTTTGGCTCCAGCATCTGTCAAAATTATTTGCACACCATGCGCTGTTAATTCCTCCAAATGTTTCATTTCTCCACCAACACCCGTTATTTTCACAATTTGATTGAGCATTATAATTCCAACAACTAGTGCTCCAGTTTACTTCACAATGGGGTTGTGACCATGTATCAACTCTCCAACTGCATCCAGCAGTAGTGCTACATGAGGAATTTTCATATTTCTGCCAACAACTCTTTGGCTTGAAATCATTATGGTCACACCATCCTCCATCTGTTTTACACCATTCAGTTCCTTTTCCAAATCCATCACACCATGTGTCATTTGTCCAGCCACAATCAGTAGTGCTATAACATTGACTTTGATTCAAATTAAAGCACTTTTCTCCTATACTCCAGTCTCTTTCACACCAACCGCTTCCTGTTCCATTGTTCCATTCACAATTAGAACTTTTATTAGCATAGAACCTAAAACTAACATAATAAATATCATTTGAGCCTCCTCCGCCAACCATATATGTATTGTTAGTAAAGTTAATTGTTTGTCTCGTATAATCTGCTGTAAAGTTTCCACTGCCTAGAATAGTCCCGCTTTTATTTGTCATATTTACGCTTCCGCTTATCCATCCTGTTCCCAAATTACCTAACTGGAATGTCTTGCTTTGATTTATATTGTTTGCAGACAATCTTGCAGATGATATATTTAACGTTTCATTAATAACAGTAGTATCTCCTAAACATTCTACTTCAGAATTGTCATATCTCCAACAAGAACTTCCTTTAAAATCACACCATCCTTTTGGATTCCATGTATCATTTACCCATTCACAACTATTAGTTTCACATTGAGATTTAGTTGTCCAGCCAAAACAATCTCCTTCTACAAATCCGCACCATGTATCTGAATAACAACTTGGATCGCCACAATCTACTAGTGCATTATTATTGTTGTCTATACCATCCCAGCATATTTCAACGTCCTCTCCAATATTTTGCACACAGCTCCCATCATTATCAGTTCCCTGCCATTTACAGCTTCCAGTAGAATTCAACGCGCTTCTCCCTTCATTAGCACACTTATCTCTTGTCTTGCATCTGTCACATGCGTCAAGGCATGTTTTTTCTCCTTTATCTGCGCAATATCCACCTGTTAAGGTGCTATTCTCTATAATCCATTTACATCCTCCACCATTTGAATTTGCTTTGCTCTCTGAACAGAAGCATGCTGGAGTCAAACAATTTCCTGCAGAACTTCTTGAGGCATTATTCTTAGAATCTCCAAGAAATGTACAATCTCCACATACTGAATTACAATCACCAGCCAAACCTTTTTTCCATTGTTCTTTTGCTTTGCAATATCCTATTCTATTTGGAGCACTAGTATCTGCTTCAAATTCACAATATCCTAATTTGCTTCCTATACAAGCTGATTTAGCATTTGTTGCATTAACTAAATTACCGTTACCATCTTTTATTTCGCATGCAAAGCAAGCTTTATCACAATTTTCTTCATCATCAAATTTGTATTCGCATCTCCCTGTAGGAACAGAAACACTTCCCTCACAATAATTCTCTATAATCCACTTTCCTCCAGCAGCCTCACAATTCCTTTGATTTTCAATCTTTACAATATTCTGTGTACTATTCCCAAAAACATCAGTTACTTTGAATTCGCATTTGTTTGTTGAATTATTCCATTTACAAGGCATGTACCAAGGGTCTCCTGCAATTTTCTCGCAATTTGAGCTTGTTTCTGCATCTTCACATGCCTTCTCGCCATTTGGAGTCTGATCCAATTGATCAAAACAGCTCCTTGACTGCCTGTTCTCCGCACAAGTTCCATTCTGCCAGCTGCAACAAGTGCTTAAAGAAGCGACATTGTTGCATAAATCAGATTCATTTATTTGATAACAAAATATACCCTTTGCATTAATTGCAGTTCCATTCACCTCATTTGTATTTTTGCATAAACTGCTAGTATAATTACACCCTATTACGCTATTGCACTTTGTAGAATTTGTATCAAAAATGTAACATCCTGGATTCCATTCATTTAAAATGCTACCATTGATATTCACAAAATCGCCGCTTCCAAAAGTCGGAGTTGTGCAATTTCCTCCTTTAGTTGAATCCTTCCAATCATTCGCCTGCCACCAACAATAAAATGTATCATAACATGCTTTTTCTGTGGTTACATTAGCACAGCTTGTAGAAGAAACCTCCTTATAGCACCATCCATTTGTCGTATTTCCAGTTGGATTACCACTCCATTTACATGTAATACCATAAGAGTTTTGCTCGCATTTAGACTGATTTCCTAGTTTAAAAGAGTCCCAATTCCAGCAATTAACCTCTTCGCATGATCCTGTAGTATTATAAGATTGCCATAGACAGTTTTTTTTGTCCTTACAACTAGATTCTGTATTCATATCATAGCAAGAATCTGTAACGCACAAATTATTGATACTCTGCCATTTACAAGATTCTCCTAGAGTATTATTTACGCAAGCTGTTTGATTAGTATAATCGAAACTCGAACAGCCTTTTTGTTGACAAGATCCCCATTTCCATTCACAATTTATCCCTTGAGCAGATTCACATGCTGTTTTATTCGAATATAATGTACTATCCCAACAATTATTTTCTCTACAATAACTTCCAGAAGCACCCCATGTACAATTAATTCCTCTCCAATCTAGCCCTGAGTTACAAGCTGATTGTGACGTATAAATATTACAGCCTTTTTCAATACATTGTCCCCATCCGCATCCTGTTGTATTCTTGCATGCTGCTTCAGTAGCAATACCCCAACACCCTACATTCAGGCCACCTGTAACTTGATAGCATTGCCCGCTCCAACTACACGATTTGTTAAAGTAATTATTCTCACATTGAGTTTGATTAGTAGCTGAGAAAGCCCAACAACTTGCAGTTGTACACCAAGAACTAGCTGTTCCATTTGTCCATGTACAATTTTTCCCTGCAATGGTTGTTGTCGTACATGAAGACTGATTAGCCAAACTCCAGCAATTTAATTCTTCACACCAGCTTCCCCAAGTATCATTTCTCCACAAACATCCATTTGAAAGCGTGCAAGTGGATGAAGAAGTATAAGTCCAGCAACTTGCAGCGATAACAAAACTCAAAGATAAAATTATACCAACTGTTATAAAAGATAGGATTGTAAAAAATCTAGACTCTTTTAACACCATCAATTACCCTCTTTTTCCTAATGTTTAATCGATTTGTTAATATATAAATCTATTTGTTCTTTTGGCTTTGAGATTAATTATGCTCTGTATATGAATTGAAAACTTTAATGATGTTGTCTATATCTTTGATAGTCTACTTCGAAGATAGAAATATTCTTAATCCTTTGGGATGATAATTCAAAAGGTTTAAAACCTTTATTTCTTGAGAAAGCATATGAATGAGGAAATGGTCTTAAAGGCTGCTGAAATTGAAAACCGAGCTAGGCAGTTAGAAGAGAGTTTGCAGATAATTGATAATCAAATATCAGAGCTTGATAGTTTTATAGATGGCTTGGATAACTTTGCTAAATCAAAAGAAAATGAAATGTTATCTGGTTTTGGGAGGCGGGTTTATGTTAAAACCAAAATAGAGGATAAGGAAAATCTGTTTGTTGAAGTTGGAGCAGGGATTATTGTAAAAAAAACGCCGCAAGATACATTGGAGATTGCTAAAGACCAGATTGCTAGATTGCAAGAGGCGAGAATACAAATTTTATCTAAGCTTGAAGAATATCATGCGCAATTGCAAGAGTTTCTTGAGGTTATGAAAAACTGATAGCAAAACTATTTAAGGAATATAATCCAGCTTAGTTAAGTTAGAGGAGAGTGAATATGCTTGAGATGCTTATTAATCCGCGCAAGGCTGAAAGAAAATCATGGGAGTTATTTTTTGTAGGGGCTTTTTATGCTAGTTTGTCTATATTACTAGTAAACTGGATTTTCTCACAGGATGCTGTTCTCTCTAGATATTCTGGAATATTGGTTGTTACATTTACTGTCATGCTGTCTATTCCATTTGTTTATTACACTATAAGACTGGAAGAAGGCAAGGTATCTGCATCCAGTGGGACAATTGCACTTTTGAAAGAGCATAAAAAGGCAATATACGCATTTCTATGGCTTTTTATAGGATTTGTTATAGCTCTTTCTTTTTGGTATATGATTCTATCTTCGAATGAAAGTTTTCGAGCTCAAATTGAGACTTATTGTTTAATTAATAGGCCTGCTAATTTTGAGGCATGTGTTAATCAATATTCTATTACAGAAACCTCTGGAGCGACCATCTTTTTGTCTAATACAGAAAGATTATTTTTAATATTTACTAATAATATTTATGTTTTAATATTCACTTTAATATTCTCATTGATATTTGGCGCAGGAGTAATCTTTGTTTTGGCCTGGAATGCGAGCGTTATTGCTGCGGCCATAGGCATATTTACTAAATCTGAATTGAGTGCTCTTCCTATAGCACTAGTCAGATATCTGATTCATGGGATTCCTGAAATCGCCTCTTATTTTATAGTTGCTTTAGCAGGAGGCATGATTTCTATTGCTGTGATAAAGCATGAAACAGGAACCGACAAATTCTGGGACGTATTGCAGGACTCTCTTAATTTGATTATTATTGCCATAATTGTTTTATTTATCGCTGCCTTGGTGGAAGTTTTTGTTACTCCCTTATTGTTTTAAATATATGTTTATTTTAAAGTGTTGGAACTAGGAGATATTTTTTAACAGACGTCTCTGGCTTAGTTAATGGACGTCCTAAAAACAAAGAGGTCATGGTGTATTATATTCCTTTATATAGATAAGAAAATCTAGTTGTAGAGCTTTGAAAAGATAAACATTTATAAAAGTGGTTTTCATATCAGAGCATATTAAAATGGAAGAGATAACTGAAAAAAAAGAGTTCTTGGGAGATAAAGCTGGAGAGGCAGCACCAGCTCAATATGAAATTATTAAAATAAGAAAAGATAAAGTTATTAAATTTTTGAAAACCGGATATAATTGGCTCAGTTATATTGCTTTGGCTTTTATCGTCTTTCTAGCTGTGAAAATTAGAACGAGAAATCTTCCTGGCTTAAAAGATGTAACCACTGGGACATGGACTTTAGGGCCTGATCTAGACCCCTTTCTATTTTTAAGATGGGCAGAATATATTGTTGAACATGGTAAATTGTTTGCTGTTGATACAATGAGATACGTGCCTTTGTTTTATAAAACAGGTAATGAGCTTTTATTTCATCCGTATATGATCGCTTGGTTTCATAAAATTGCTGTTTTATTCGGCAGTGAATCAGTGACGCATTCTGCAGTATTATATCCTGTTTTTATGTTTGCTCTAACTGTTATTGCTTTTTTCTTATTAACTAGAATAATATTTGTTGATTCTATAGGAAAATTAAATGCAAATATAATTGCTTTGATTGCTTCATTTTTTTTAACTGTGCTGCCTATCTTCCTTCCAAGAACAATTGCCGGTATCCCTGAAAAAGAATCTCCGGCATTTCTATTTATGTTTCTGGCTCTTTATTTCTTCCTTTTTGCATGGAAATCGCAAAATATTAAGATTAGATTATTAATGGCTATTTTAGCTGGATTTTCTGCTGGAGGGATGGCTTTGATTTGGGGAGGTTATAATTATTTATTTCTTATATTAAGCGTTTCTATTTTCTTTGCTTTTCTTTTAGGAAGTGTTGATAAAAAAAGATTTTATGTGTATTTAACTTGGATAATCTCCACTTCTTTCGTAATGTGGTATTTCTCTGTCCGATACCCGCTACTTTCTTTAATGACAAGGGGAACTGTCATAGTCGCCTTTATAATTTTAGTTCACTTTATAATCTTTAATACACAACTGAAGAAATATTTTGAATCAGATAGATTTTCAAAATTTCCACCAAATATTATAAGCATAATTATTGCTATTATTATTCTGGCTGTAATGGCTTCTTTTGTCTTTGGATTTAATTATGTCCCGAATACTGTTAAGGGAATTGTAGATAGCTTGATCAGTCCTATAAATACGAGGCTTATCCAGACTGTTGCAGAGAACAGGTCCCCTTTCTTTTCAGAATGGGTTGGTAGTTTTGGGCCTTTTTTGAGGAATATTCCTATATTTTTCTGGCTATTTTTTCTAGGGTCTATAATTCTTTTTTATCAATCAATAGATATGCTGCGCAAGAAAGAGCGTTTTTATCTTACAAGCGCCTATATTTTTTTAGTTTCTGCTATTACTTTTAGCAAATATTCTGGAAATAGCAGATTCAATGGTGAAAATGGCATCAGCCTAACTTTCTACGCGTTAGGATTTATTATATTTTTAGTCATTGCTGGATTTTATTATTATAATTATTATAAAAGAAAAGAAATTGATAAATTAAAGAATTTTGAACTTGGCTTTCTATTTGTTCTAACATTCTTTTTATTAACACTTGTTTCTCTAAGGGGAGGAATTAGACTCGTCATGGTACTGACTCCTTCGATTTCTATTATTGTGGCTTATTTTATGGTGGCTAGCTTTGATTATGCCAGAAAAATGAAAGGAGATATTTTAAAGATTCTTGTATGGGGTCTTGCTGGCATAATTATATTGGCTGGCGTATTTTCTGGCTGGAAATTTTATAATGAAATAAATGCACAAGCCGCTGTTTATATTCCATCAATTTACACGCAACAATGGCAGAAGGCAATGGCTTGGGTGAGAGAAAACACTCCTGAGAATGCTGTTTTTGGTCATTGGTGGGATTATGGATATTGGCTGCAATCTATCGGAAGGAGAGCTACCATATTAGATGGGGGCAATGCGCAAGGTTATTGGAATCATTTGATGGGAAGATATGCATTAACAGGACATAATGAGAGAGAGGCACTTGAGTTTTTATATGCCCATAATGCAACTCATTTTCTAATTGACTCAACAGATATCGGGAAATATAGTGCATTTTCCAGTATAGGAAGTGACACAAATTATGATAGAGCTAGCTGGTTGCCTGTATTTGTAAAAGATAAGAATCAAGTCCAGGAAACTAAGAATTCAACTATTTTTATTTATGGCGGAGGAACTTCTCTTGACTGGGATATAAAATACCAGATCAATGAAACTAATGTATTTTTGCCAGAAGGAAAAGCAGGGTTGGGAGCTATATTAATTGAACAAAATAGCAATGGCGAATTAGCAACCCAACCAGTTGGAATATTTGTATATCAAAATCAGCAATATAGGCTTCCTCTGCGATATGCTTTTGCTAATGGCAAGCTTTATGATTCTGATTCTGGAATAGAGTCTGGTGTTTTCTTGATGCCTGTTGTTAATCAAGATGGACAGGGTCTTAGTATAGAAAAAGATGGGGCATTAATTTATCTTTCCAAAAAAACTGTTAAATCACAACTTGCCAGGCTTTATTTATATAAAGAAAATGGTCCTTATTTCAAATTAGTACATAGTGAAGATGATGCTGTTGTTGCTTGGCTCAAAACTCAGAATCCTGGTGTCGAGGACATCGTACTTTTCAATGGTATAAGGGGACCAATAAGAATCTGGGAAATAAATTATCCATCTGATATTGAATTAAAAGATGAGTATTTAAGCACAGTTTATCCTACTAAAGAATTGGAACTTTTAAGATGAGTATAAGTATTTTATTTGTACCAATCCTGGCAAGTTTTTTTGTAACTCTATTCATAATACCTTTTTGGATTAGAAAGGCAAAACAAATAGGCTTAGTCTGGACTGATATTAATAAATTAAATAGCCAGAAGGTAGCAGGGTCTGGTGGAATTATGGCTATGTGCGGTTTTGTTGTTGGTGTACTTTTGTATATTGCTTATGTTGTATTTATTCTTGCAAATTATAATTCGCATTTAATAGAAACTCTGGCTCTATTGAGCGTTATATTAATTCTAACAGGAGTAGGATTAGTTGATGATTTATTAGGATGGAGAAAGGGCGGATTATCAAGGAGGTCTAGAATAATAATGGTATGTTTCGCTGCTATTCCTTTAATTGTTATTAATGCTGGAAAGAGTATCGTGGCTATTCCTTTTATAGGAACAATTGACTTGGGTCTTATTTATCCTTTAATTATTATCCCCATAGGAATTATTGGTGCGACAACTACCTTTAATTTTCTTGCGGGTTTTAATGGTTTGGAAGCTGGTCAGGGAATTCTATTGCTAACGGCTTCTGCATTAGTATCTTATTTTATGGGGAACAGCTGGCTTAGTGTTATTGCTTTGTGTATGGTGGCATCTTTAATAGCATTCATATTTTATAATTTTGATCCTGCTATTGTATTTCCTGGCGATTCTCTAACCTATAGCGTTGGAGGATTGATAGCTGCTGTTTCTATATTGGGAAACTTTGAAAGAGTTGCAGTATTTTTCTTTATACCTTATATTATTGAATTTGTATTGAAAACTAGAGGGAGATTGATAAAGCAAAGTTTCGGAAAACCTCAAAAAGATGGAAGTTTGGATTTAAGATATGATAAGTTGTATGGACTAGGGCATGTTGCCATAGTTGGCTTGAAAAAAACAGGTATAAAGCCAACTGAAAAGAAAGTTGTATTCTCAATCTGGATATTTCAAATTATAATTATAATTCTAGGATTTATTATATTTAAAAGAGGAATATTTGGATAATGTTGATTAATAAGGGTCTTCTAAGGGGGAGTCTGATTCTATTGATAGCTTTTAATGTTTATAATGCTCTTAATTTCTTTTTTCATTTTGCAATGGTTAGATTATTGAGTGTTGTTGAATATGGTATTCTTGCTTCTTTATACTCTATTATATATGTGCTTGCTGTATTTACAGAGTCTATTCAAACAGTTATTACTAAGTATACAACAAAAGAAGAAAATAAAGGAAAATTGAAAAATATTTTGAAAAAAGGAATCAAAAAATCTTTCTTTGTTTCTTCAGGACTCTTTATCTTATATCTCATAATTTCTATACCTCTCTCTTTTATGCTAAGGATTAGCTATCCTTTAATGGCCCTGAATGGTTTAATGATTCTATTGGCATTTTTAACGCCTGTGAGCAGAGGAGTTTTACAAGGAAAGAAAAGATTTGGCTTTCTTGGAATAAATATGATTGGTGAAGCTTCTATAAAATTTATTTTATCATTAATTCTTGTAATGGTTGGCTGGGCTGTTTATGGTGCTATTTTAGGAACGATAGTTGGGATTAGTATTTCATTAATTCTGTCCTTCGATGGTTTAAAAGATATAATAAGAACAAAAGAAGAAAAGGCCGATACTGAAGGAATTTATGGATATACTAGGCCTGCTTTTTTCATAATATTTGTAATATTGGCATTTTACAGTATTGATATTCTTATAGCTAGGATTTTTTTCTCAGAAGAAATGGCTGGCTCTTATGCTATTGCGTCTATTCTTGCTAAGACAATATTTTTTGGAACTCAGCCAATAAGCAGGGCAATGTTTCCTATATCTGCCGAGAATTCAATGGAAAAAAGTAAGTCAGATAACATATTTATGAATGCATTAGCTATCTTCTGTGTAGGAATAGTTATTGTATTGGCCTTATTTTATTTCTTTCCTGATTTTATTTTAAAAATATTTTCTGGAAAAGAAATTCCTGAATCCGTAAGCATTTTATTTTATTTAGGTATAGCAGTTAGTTTAATTTCATTCGCAAATTTGGTTTTGTTGCATAAACTATCTTTGGGAAAAGTCAAAGGATATATATATTTGTTTATTTTCCTTATTTTAGAAATATTCTTGTTAAGCTGGTTTTCTAAAGATTTGATGCAGTTTTCCATCGCTTTTATTACCGCGTCTGCTGCTTTTCTGTGGGGAAGTGTTGTTTTGATTAGCGAATGATGTTATTTACTACTCTGTTAAATAAAGATTATTATGATGAAGTATATTAAATCGCGAATTGTGTGAGGCATTATCTTTTATAGAAAATAATAAAGATTCAATCTCTAAACCTCCAATAAATCAAAGTCCAAATAGTCTCTAACCTTTACGCATCCAATAGAGCTAGAAAAATTGACAATGGGATTATTTTTTGTTTTGGTTCAAAGATTTTCTTAGATAGTACAAAAAAATCTTTCATTTTTCCTATAATTAGTTTTATTTGTTTTGCGGATTTTCCCCATTTTACTTCAAATCCGACTGCCTTTTCTTTTGTCCTTATAATAGCATCTACTTCTGTACTATTCCTCCAGTAAAACACCTCATCAGCAAATATTTCTGAAGATTTTGAAAATCTTAGCAGATGATATGCTAATATATTTTCTGCTTTTTTATTTTCTTTTTCTTTTACTTCAATTAAACACCATTCCTCAAAAAGCTCGTAAAAGATAGGGTCTCCTAAATGTATTTTTTTGTTTTTTCCAAATTCTATTGTTAAATTGTTAAGATTAATATAATGACTTATAGCGATTAAAAACATCTCTTCAAATGTATGGGCATAAGAGTTTATTGTTTTAGGAGACTTAATTGATGTCTCTTTAGCTATGCCTTCCCAGCTCATAGGGTTAGGAATCTTCTGAATTATTGATTTCATAATCTCTCTTGCTATCTCAGGGCTTCTGTTTACCTTTACAAGATCGCCTTTAATCCAGCTAATATAAGTTTCTTTTACCGAAGAGCTTATTCCTTTAGTTTCTGCATATGAATTAATTGCAAGAGGAAAGCCCCCTATTTTTAAGTAAATGGAAAATAGTTTATCTAATTCGTTAAAATAAGGAAATGTCTTTATTGATTTTTCTATTATTTCTTTTTCGCTTAAAGAAGAAAGTTTTAATAGTTTTTTGTAAAGACCCTCATTCATAATTTTTATAAACTCTCTAAAGGATAATGGGCGAAGAAGATAATCTTTTCCTCCGCCTCTTCTTCCAGGGAAGTATTCAATCTCTTTTTTGATTTCTAAAGATACAGAACCACTAATAAATACTATATCTTCTTTAAATTTGCCCTCATCAATCAAACTTTTTATTGTTCTAAACCATTCTTCAGCAAAAGTAATTTCATCTAAAAAAATGTGCGAGCTTTTAACGTCAAACTCTTCGCGAATGCTAAAATAGGTTTCTAGGAGATCGTGAAGTTCTTTATAATCTTTTAGTTCGTCACATTTAAAATAAAAAATTTGTTCTGGTTTTACCTCTTTTTCCAATAACTTTTGTATCATTAGTTTTATTAGTGTTGTCTTCCCTACTTGCCTTGGCCCAAATAGGAAATGAAGAGAAAAAGGCTTAAAAGTTATTTCTGATAACAATTTTGGTTGCCACTTTATTTTTTTTTCTTCCCATTTCTTGAACTCTTCATCTTCTTTGAAGTGTTCTTTTCCTTTCCACCAGGGGTTTTTTGCTAATAATACAGTTCTTTCCATCGGTATTCTAGATAATGCTTATTTATAAATGTATCGGTATTTAGAATACTTAAGTTTTAGTTAACTTTTATTCATTAATTTACAGTAATTACTACTTCAAAAAATAACAAAATTTGGAGAAGGTTTAAATAGTTGAAAAGTCTGAAAATTTTATGGAACAAACAAGATGGCCAAATATAGATGAAGAAACACCTGTGACTGAAGGTATCTTTGAGGTAAGAAGAGAAAAAGTAGATTACTGGGACAGAACATTACATACAACAGAGGGGATAATTAGGGGGATAGAGGAAAAAGAAGTAGAATATCCTTCTCCAACAAGCTTTAGAAAAGGAGAGAAAAAAGATGGAGTTCATATAACATTAGAAAATGCATTAGGAACTGCTCAAGTCGAGTTTCCAAGAAGATTAGGTTTCGCTGAAAAAGTTCTTCTTGGTCAAAAAGTAAGATATAGTAAATTTCATGAACTGTACGATGATGGTGGTGCCCTTTATAGAAACAAATATAATTTGAGTATATTAACAGGCCCTTTAGCAGGAGAGGAAATTGAAGAAGAAATATTATCCTAACATCTAATTCTTAAACTTCCAATAGAGCAAAGTCCAAATGGCTTGGAGGCCGTCTTTCCAATTTATCTTCTTGCCTTCCTCTATTGATCTTGGATTATAGGAGATAGGAATTTCTTTTATTTTAATACCTTGTTTAAGAATTCTTGCTGTTACTTCTGGTTCGAAATCAAAGTGATTTGCCTTTATATCAATTTTCTTTATTATTCCTGATTTGAAAACCTTATAGCAGGTTTCCATATCTGTTATTTTCGAATTGTATAGGATTTTAGTTAAAAATGATAAGAATTTATTTCCTAGAAAGTATATTTTATACATTGGCTTGTGTTCTTTTAAAAATCTAGAACCATAGATGACCTTTGCTCGATTATTAATTATTGGCTTTATTAGTTTTTTATAATCTTCTGGATCATATTCAAGATCAGCGTCCTGAATTGTTATCATATGTCCTGTTGCTAATTTTATCCCTTCTTTAATTGCTGAGCCTTTTCCCCCATTTTCTTTCGAGATTAGTTTGTATTCTTCTGTTTTATTTTTCTTTTTGTTTTTTATATATTTTTCAATTACTCTTTTTGAACCATCTTTGCTGCCGTCGTCAACTATGATTATTTCTTTTTTTATCTTTAGATTTACTTTGGACAGCTTATCTAAAATTTTTTCTATTGTTTTTTCTTCGTTATAAACTGGGACTATTATTGATATTTTCATTTTTGAAGGCAAGATAAAGGGCAAAGAAAATGCTAAAGAATGAAAGGATTAATGCAATTGTGACTATGAAATGGGCTAACTTATCTAGAGATTTATCTATAATATTGCTTGTTTTATAGTAATCGAATTGTTTTTCAATTGGTTGATATCCTATATCATATAAAAACCAATTCTTTGGTTGAGATGCTATTGGAATAATAGAGTCTTTTACAGTTACTTTGGCTTGATATATGCTAATCATGTCTTCTCTTTCTCCGCCGATAATCGGATAATAAGTCTTTCCTTCTATTGGCATTGATATTGTTTTTACAGGTTTGCCGCTTTTTTTAAAAAGATCAATTAAAGATTCCATAGTATTGTTTAGATCTGGCTGGTTTTTAACTGTACCCCATCCGCAATCATCTTTTATACATTCGAAAAAGAAGGCATCAATAGATACATCTTTTCCTGGCAGTTCATCTTTTTTGTTTAATATATTGATGAATTCTATTCCTTCCAAATAAGGCCTGCCTTGAAATGCCCAATTTAAATTTCCCCTATAAATTCTGCTATCTGCTATAATGAGTGCATTTTGTGGGATGTTTTTTTCTTTGAACTCCATAGCCTGGGCCATGTAGCTTTTTCCATAAAAAGAATACATATTTGGACCATACCAATAAGAAATGCCCGGAAGGCCTAAGATGATTAGAGCAATTATTAGAATTATTAAGATAATTAATGCTGCTGACTTTCTCGAAAATTTAGATAGTTTGCTATTTAATTCTTTTAGTGTGCTGGCTCCAAAAGGGATTAATAACAATTCAAGAAAGATATAATGTTTAGGCAGGAGAATTATTGATGCTAAAAATGGAAGAACGAATAGTATACTTAATAAAAAGAATATTATGTAATCGCGATTATCCCTCTTATGAAGAAAGATAATTAATAATCCTATAATTCCTAGATAGAAATTAATTGGATCTGTTATTCTGATAAAATCTATTGCAGATATCAATGTCGGTATTTTATTTGCTGAGTTTGTTGACTCTCCAAAGATTAGACCTAACCAATCATTTTTTGCATTGAATTGATGATCCCATGCATAGTATTGGGCAGATATATCTTTTCCTAAGCCCAATGTTCTTGTAAACTGCAAATCCATAAATCCTTTGTATTTATACAATAGATAATTGTGCGTCAGAACTGGTAAAGTAAATATAAA
The DNA here is from genome assembly GCA_964362915.1 of Candidatus Woesearchaeota archaeon. Taxonomy (GTDB): domain Archaea; phylum Nanobdellota; class Nanobdellia; order Pacearchaeales; family GW2011-AR1; genus JAUSIK01. The sequence goes on from CAYIGH010000001.1 coordinate 79,449, forward strand.
TATTGCTATTAAGAAAATTATGATAAATCTAAAATTATTTTTAGTTAATATCTCTTTTTTTTCTCTTTTATTCCAGTACAAAAAGAATAAAAGGAGGGAAGGAATGAATAGCAAGGGGTAGACTTTAGTATATATTGCAAGGCCTAAAAATATTCCGCTTAGTAAATAGAAGTATTTTTTATTTGTTTTTAAAGCTTTAATAAAAAAGAGCATTGCTAGAAGAACGAAGAATATTGCCATAACATCCATTTCAGCCATTGTGTTTTGTATATGAAATGGTGCTACAGCTAAAAGGAATGAGGCAAAAATGGCTGTTCTCTCATTAAAGAATTCTTTTGTCAATAAATAGATCAATAAAATACTCAAAGATCCAAATATCAAGGCAGCCATTCTTGAAGCTAATTGGGTTGTTCCAAGAGATTTATAGATAATACTTGTAAAGGCATGCCATAATCCTGAAGACTGATCATATGTAATAAGCCTGTCTGCTGAATAAAAATTTATTGCGTGGGTGACATGATGCATATCGTCTGCAGAAACTGACAGATTAATCGCCGCAATTAATCGCAATATAAATCCGATTAATAGAATTAATATTAAATAAAACTTATTCTTATTTATTGAGAATAAAAAATCTATTATCTTGTCTAAAAAATCTTTTTTTGATTCCTCTTCCATTGTGGTTAGTTGCATTTCCCATATATAAACCCTATTGTATATATATTTAAAATGAATGAATTAAATGATTTCTTATGGATAGGGCTTCTATAATAATGCCTGCGTATAACGAAGAAAAAAGGATTGGAAAAACATTGGAGACATATTCTAATTATTTTAATAAACTGGAAATGGATAAAAAATTAGATTATGAGATTTTGGTAGTTATAAATAATACAAGGGATAAAACTGAAGAGATAGTTAAGAAATATGCAAAGATAAATAAAAATATCAAATACCTTAATTTTAAACAAGGAGGCAAAGGTTTTGCTGTGATTGAGGGATTTAAAGATGCTTTAAGAAGAGAGAATAATATAATTGGATTTGTTGACGCTGACATGGCGACAACCCCTGAATATTTTTATAAATTAATTGAAAATATAGGAAGTTATGACGGGGCTATTGCAAGCAGATACATAAAGGGCTCTGTTATAGAGCCAAAACCAAATATTCAAAGACTTATTGCAAAAAAATTTTTCAATATGCTAGTTAGAATTCTGCTTTTTTTGCCGTACAAAGATACGCAATGTGGAGCTAAAGTATTTAGGAGAGAATGTATAGAAAATGTATTAAATAATATTGCTATGTCACAATGGGCTTTTGATGTTGATTTGTTGTATTCTATGAGAAAAGCAGGATTTAGAATAAAAGAAGTTCAGACAAAATGGGCTGATAAAGAATACTCAAAAATCAATTTTTGGAAGGCAGGTCCCTGGATGGTATTAGGAGTTTTAAGATTAAGAATATTTAACTCTCCTATGAAAAGATTTATAAGAATTTACGATAAGTTTTTAAGAGTGTTGCAAAAATGAAAAAATTAAATCTGGGGGCGGGATTAGACATAAAAAATGGCTATATAAATGCGGATATTGTGAAACTTCGCGGAATTGATGTTGTGCATGATTTTAATAAATTACCTTATCCTTTTAAAGATAATGAATTTGATGAGATTTATACGAGCCATGTCCTAGAGCATTTGGATGATTTAATAAAGATAATGGGGGAATTAAAAAGAATATGCAAGAATAAAGCAAGAATTGTGATAAGAGTCCCTCATTTTTCATGTGGTGTGAGTTATAGAGACCCAACCCACAAGAGATTATTTAGTTATTTTACTTTTGATTATTTTACTGATGAATGTTTTTATGGGCTGCCTAAGTTTAAAATTGTAGGTAGAAAACTTAATTTTACTAGATGGGCATTTCCTTTTTTAAATAAGATATTCAATCCTATAATTAATATTAATCCTGCAATTTACGAGAGATTTCTTTGCTGGATTCTGCCATGTTCAGAGGTTTTATTTGAACTGGAAGTTAAAAAATGAAAAAAATAAGCGTAGTTGTTCCACTTGCCCCTGATAGGGATCTAGAAATCTTAGAAAGTTTCAATCGATATAAAAAGGATATAAAGCTTATTGTTGAGACTGGTATAAACCCTTCGAGAAATAGAAATAAAGGGGCTGAGAAAAGCAATACTTGGCTGGTGGCCTTTTTGAATGCCCATTCTATTCTAACTGAAAATTGGGCAAAAGAGGTTAAGAAATTCTTTAAAGAGCATCCGGATATTGATATTGTTGGAGGACCGCAACTTACTTTAAAAGATGACCCTATTTTTGAACGAGCCAGTGGTTATGCTTTAAGCTCAATTTTTGGAGCTGGAGAGGTTAGGTATAGATACAAGATAAAAGCTCTAAATCTAAATGCAAACGAAAAGCACTTAACTTCTGCAAATCTTATTTGCAGGAGACATGTCTTAAAAAAAATTAGATTTGATGAAGAATTGTGGCCAAGTGAGGACCCTAAATTTATATCTGATGCTATAAATGCCGGCTTTAAAGTTGCATATTCTCCAGATATTACTGTTTATCATAAAAGAAGGGGTAATTTATCAAGTTTAATTAAACAGATATTTAATTACGGCTTTACGCGAACAAGAAAAGAGGCACTTAGTGAGACATTGAAGAAACCTACTTTTTTAGTACCTGGCTTATTTATTCTTTATTTGTTATTTATTCCTACTCTTGCTCTATTAAATCGGTATTTGCTAATTCCTCTTTTATTATATATTTCGCTGAATCTTTTCTTTAGCTTGTCTGAAGGCTTGAGAAATAAAGATAGCAAGACTATATTTTTATTGCCTTTATTGTTTTTCAGCATTCATGCTAGTTATGGCATTGGATTTTTATATGGTACATTGACTAAAATTAATGCTGAAAAGAATATATAACTTTTTAAAGAAAAGAATGATTTAAATTAAATGAAGGGCATTAGCATTATTATACCTACATATAATGAGGAAAGAAATATAGGAAGTTGTCTAAAATCTATTTTTAATCAAAACTATCCGAAAAATAAGTTACAAGTGATTGTTGCAGATGGCGGTTCAACTGATAGAACAGTTGAGATTGCAAAATCCCTTGGCGCTGATGTTTTGCATAACAAATTTAAGGTAGAGGAAAGAGGCAAACCTTATGCAATTAAGACAAAAGCCAATGGTGAAATAATTGGATTGATTGATGCGGATAATATTATTCCTGATGAAAAAGATTGGCTAAAGAGGATGATAAAACCTTTTGACGATAGGGAAATTTTTGCTAGCGATACGCTATATTATACTTATAGGAATTATGATAATTTAATAACAAAATATAATGCTTTAATTGGTGGTGACGACCCTATCGCATCATATTTCGGCATTAATGATAGATACTGTTATTTTACAGGAAAATGGACCGGAATGCCTCATCAAGAAATAGACAGAGGGGAATATATAGAAGTAACGTTCAATGAAGATAAAGTGCCTGCTTCTGGCTCAAATGGATTTTTTTTCAGAAAAAATATTTTTAATAAAGTTCAAAATGATCCCTTTGTACATCCTATTTTTATAAAAAATCTAGTTAAAAAAGGATATAAAAAAATGGCAAAAATTAAGCAGGGGCTGATTCATGTACAAAATGGAAGCATAAAAACATTTTTTAAAAAAAAGTTAAGGAGAATAAGAAGGAGATATAATGGCAATATTAAGTGGGATGATAATTATAATATTGAAAAAAGAGATGTTATAAAGAATGTGATGTATATTTCTACTCTGATATTGCCTATAAAAGATATGGTTCTTGGATTTTATAGAAAGCCCGATCTTAGCTGGATGTTTCATCCTTTTGCAACTTTTAGCTTATACTTTATTTATGGATACTATATAATTAAAGGCATGAAATATTAATTGAATAGTGATTAGATATATTTCAATATAGCAACCTTTTTATACAAAATCTTTGTCTAATACCAATGAAAAAAAGAATAGCAATAATTGGGTCTAATGGGCAGATTGGACGCGAGCTTGTTAATAGGTTGCATAAGCATGATTTGATTTTATTTACACGTAAGGAATTGGATATTACAAATTTTGAAGTTACAAGACATAATTTAAAGAACATAAATCCAGACGTTGTTATAAACACGGCCGCTTATCATAAGGTAGATGAATGTGAGAGAAACTCTGAGATGGCATATTTTGTTAACGCATCTGCTGTGAAAAATCTAGCAGATATCTGCAATGATTGCAACATTTGCTTAGTTCATTTTAGCAGCGATTATGTTTTTGATGGCAATAAAGGAAAGCCTTATACTGAAGATGATATTCCAAACCCTCTTAACATATATGGCAAGTCTAAATTAGAAGGGGAAAATTATGCAAGACATGTAAGAAGACATTTATTAATAAGGACATCCTATGTTTTTGGAATAGGGGGAAGTAGTCAAAAGAGAACAAATCTTGTTGAGACCTTATTAAATGCCGGAATGAAAGGAGAAGTAAAAGCAGTTAATGATCATTTTTTCAGCCCAACATATGCTAGAGATCTTGCAGAAAAGATAGGTGAATTATTGGAAAAAGATAATTATGGCCTATACCATCTTACAAATTCTGGAGAATGCTCTGTTTACAATTTTGCAAGAAAGATATGCGAATTTAGCGAAATTAACTCAAAAATTAATGCTATAAGCTTGGATGAGACTAATTCTGATCAGAAAAAAGCGAAGCGTCCGTATTATAGCGTATTAACTAGCATAAATCTTAAAAAGAGCGATATATCTCCAATGCAAGAATGGGAAAGTGCTTTAAAAGAATATCTAAAAGAAAGGTAAAAAATGGAGTTTAAAAAGGAAAAGGAAATATTGAACGGGATCGTGGTGCTAGTCCCTGAAATATCTATAGATGAAAGAGGTTTTTTTATGGAGGCATATAGGAAAGATAAATTAAAAGAATTAGGTATTGAAGAGGAATTTGTGCAGGATAATCATTCCGGATCTGTTAAAAATGTTTTGAGGGGGATGCATTTTCAATGGGATCCTCCCATGGGAAAGTTAATGAGAGTATCTAAAGGAGAGGCTTATTTAGCAGCGGTTGATATAAGAAAGGACTCTCCGACATTTGGCAGATGGTATGGAGAGGTCGTCTCTGATAAAAATAGGAGACAAATCTGGGCTCCTGCAGGATTTGCAAGGGGTTTCTGTGCATTATCAGATTATATTGAAATCCAGTATAAATGCACAGGCATTTATAATCAAAGAGCCGAATCTGGAATATTATGGAACGATGCAGGCATTAATATTGATTGGCCTATAAAAAATCCTATTCTTTCTCCTAAAGACAAAAATGCGCAGACTCTTTCTGAATGGCTGGAAAAGGAGGAATCTAATTGTTTTAGGTTTATAAAATGAAAGTTTTAGTTAGTGGGGGAGCAGGATATATAGGAAGTGTTTTAATCCAAGAATTATTGGGGAGAGGATATGCTGTTAAAGTTTTTGACAAAATGTATTTTGGTAAAAAACATCTAGAAAATGGCGGATATGGAAGCAGGATTGAATTTGTACAGGGAGATATTAGAAATTTCGATGCTTCTATTCTTAATGATGTTGGTGCTGTTATACATTTAGCAGGGCTTTCGAATGATCCTACTGCTGAATTTAATCCTAAAGCTAATATGGAGATGAATTGCAACGGAACTAATGTTCTTGCTGAGGCGTGTATAGAAAAAGGAGTTTGTAAGTTTACCTATGCTTCCAGCGCTTCTGTCTATGACAAGGGCTTAATAGGGGAGAATGAACTACTTAATGAGGAAAGTAAAGTAGAGCCGATAGCTGCTTATTCTCAATCAAAATATTTAGGAGAGAGAATTCTACTTGATTTATCAGAGAAAAACGACCGGTTTTGCCCAGTTATTTTAAGGCAGGGGACTGTATATGGGCAGAGTCCTAGGATGAGATATGACCTTGTTGTGAATACTATGGTGAAGAATGCTTTTATAAATGGGAGAATGAAAGTATTTTGCGGGGGAATGCAATGGCGTCCTTTAGTGGATGTCAGAGATGTTGCCAGAGCGCACATAGCTTGTCTTGAGGCAAAAGTAGAAGATGTGAAAGGAGAGATATTTAATATCGTATACGACAATTATCCAATTTTGGATTTAGCTCATAGAGTTAAAGAATCAATAAGAGGGATTAAGGATGTTGAGGTTGATGTAGATTATACTGGTGGGAGAATAGACCGAAGCTATAAAATATCTAAAGACAAGATAGAAGAAAAATTAAGGTTTAGATATCATGTTTCTGTAGAAAATTCAGCTAAAAATATGGCTCAGAACATTAAAAATTTCTTAGATAAGGGAGGAAAAACGAGTGATTTAGAAGATGATTTTTATTATAATATTAAATGGATGGAGCATCTTGTAGATATGGAAAAGAGATTAAAAGAAATAGGTAATATTTTTTGACATTAATTAAAATGAAAGGTGTGATATTAGCAGGCGGAAGAGGAAGCAGACTCTCTAGCTTGACAAAAAGTATTGGAAAGCATTTGCTTCCTATATATGATAAGCCAATGATATTCTATCCTCTTGAATTAATAAAAAAATTATTGATAAAAGATACACTTGTAGTGCTAAATAAAGAGTCTGCAGGAAAAACAATAGAACTTTTAGGAAATGGGGAAAATTTTGGCTTGGATTTATATTATAAAATTCAAGAACAGCCGAAGGGCATGGCACATGCTCTGTCTCTAGCTGAAAATTTTGCTAACGGGGGCAATATAGCGGTGCTGGTATGTGATAATGTTTTTGAAGACATTCCTGATATATCAAATTTTAAAGATGGTGCTAGAATCTTTTTAAAAGAAACTCAGGATGCTAATAAGTTTACAGTAGCTGGGTTATTTCAAGATAAGATATTAAGATTTGAAGAAAAACCTAATAAACCAAAATCAAACTATGCTGTTACAGGATTTTATTTATATGATTCTAAAGTATTTGATTATATTAAAAAAGTAAAACCTTCTCCTAGAGGAGAATTGGAACTAGTAGATGTATTCAATGAATATGTCAAAGATGGAAAAATTGATTATAGAATTTCATCTGGTTTTTGGACAGATACAGGCTCATTCGAGTCTTTATATAAAGCATCTGAATTTGTTAAAAATAATCCTAATATATTCAAATATGACTAAATTACTTTTTAATATTGCTCCTAAATCTAGTAGAGACTATATATACTGTTGCTGCTGAGATTATTCCTAAACTATTAAGAAATAAATCGAAAAGAGAAGGAACTCTGCCTGGGACAAATGACTGGTGGATTTCATCCGAAATGCCATAAATAATAGCAAGTATTATTGATAAAAAGGCCAGATTTATCTTTTTTCCTTTTATTAAAGATATAGATAAAAAAATGCGAGTAAGAAAAACATTATTATATGATATAATAATGCCCTATACCCTATTCCCCTGCTGCCCCCATAAGACTCGAATGTTAATGAAGAAATATAAAATATTGCAGCAGCTATTATAACTGTAATTGCCCAAGAGATTTTATTATGCTTCTCAAACCAAGCTACCATTTTCCCTCTTTATTTCATATATGAACACGTCTTGCTTTATGTCTAAAAGATTAAATGTTGCGCCTTCTAAAGTCTTTGTGCGCTTTATATCCTGTTGGCCCGTAGAGAAATCTATTTTAGTATCCATGAATTTTATTTCCCACCCTGCAACTTGACCGTTATTGCCATAAGCTCTAGCCATCCAGTCAGGAGTTCCTGTCTGAGAAAATGAGATAAGTAAATATCTTGCATAGGGAAAATTCTTTAATCCATTAATAAAATCATCAAGGGGAAGTTGTTCCCCCGCCCCTGTCCAGCCAGCGATCTTATCAGGCTGTACAACATTCCTTTCTGCGTAATAAATAACTTGGGGAACTGCGACACTGATTATAACATCTTCTTGATTAGATAATTCCTTAAGATATATACTGGCTTGCCTAATGCCCTCGAAAGATCCCCCTTTATTTTTTATAATTGCATCTGCCTGAATAATTTCGTAATATCCGCCAAGAATAATTAGAATAAAAAGTGCAGCATATGCAAAGTACTTATTGTATTTTCTAAAAAAGTCCGTTATAAAGATTGAAGATCTGGCTATACAGACAAAAGAGCCCAATGCTAAAGGAAAGAACCATCTTCCTTCTCCAAAAACATCCTGAGTTCTTATTATTAATATAAAGAAAGCTAATGTTATCAAAATTGTAAATAGATTGAATAAATCTGCCCTTACCGTTGTTTTTGTTAATTTTTTTAAATAGCCCAAAGATAAAAATATATTGGCTATTAATATGATGAAGCCTATCCAGTATAAGTAAAGAAGGATGCTTGGAATTGAGGTTGTTGAGCTGAAATAGGCAGGGAATACTCCTAAAGGAAGCAGATTTATTTTATTTTCAGGATGAAAATAGGCTCCAGACACTCCCTGTATCCTAGAAATAAATATTGACTTTTCCGCAAGAAAGAAAAGTAGGACACCTAGACTTAATGCTATCCAATTATATTTATCCTTTATAAGCTCTGAAAACTTTTTTGTGGTTAAAGCGTGGAGAGTAAAGAAGAAAGCAAATAAGAAATAACCTCTCCTTATAGTGTATGTCAGCACAACTAAAAAGGCTGTAAGAGGAATTGCCCACTTAGAGCTTATTTTCTTAAATATTTTCTCTTTTTTTTCGTAGCCTTTCCAATAGGCATAAATTGCTAGAAGTCCAAAGAATAAAGCTAAAATGTCAATATGAAATCGCATTGTGTTAAACAAATGCTCCCATAATACTGCCATCAAAAATGATGAAACTATGGCTATTCTTCTATCTTCATACATTTCTTTACAAATAAAATAAACTAATACGACTGAAAGGACTGATGGGATAAATTGAAGAAGGAATTTAGCTATCGCTTCTGAAAGATTAAGTTTGAAGAAAAATGCAGCAAGATATGGATAGAGTGAATTATGCTGTGTCGTTATAATCCAATTTGCTGGCAAACCTGCAAGATTTTTGGCATAAGCTAAATAATCCGATTCATCCCACCATAAGGGTTGATTCTTTGTTAAATTAAAATAATATAATCTAATTATTATAGCGAATAATAAGATAGCTATAAAGGTTATATTATGGTAATCCTTAAGCCAATTTTTTATTCTCTCTTTTCTCTTTTCAGTTACATCTCTTTCTGGAGTTTGCTCCATTGAAGACAGTAGAAGAGTAGGTTTTTATTTGTTTTTATTCTCTAAAAAAAATAATCTTCATTCTCTTGGACAGGAATTAATTTATCCAGTTTATCTGGATTTCTAATTAAATCCTCTATAAACCAATTTACTGAATTATATAGGCATGTAACTTTCCTGCATTCGTGGGCCGCGTTAAAATCTTGAATTAGCCTGAAAGTTTCATTTTTTGTTTTTTGGTAATTTTCCTCTGTGGAATATGCATTTTTATTCCCGATAGATGCTTTTCCCACATTTCTGTATACGGGACAAATAAATGCTCCCAAGGGGCTTAATACTTGTCTAAAAAATGTCATGTGGCAGTTTTTTGGCTGTTTAGTATAATCTTCCATTGTTCCGTTTTCTAATGCTTTAAGATTAGTACTTTCTCTTATTTTAAAGCGAGGAGTTTCAAATTTTTTGGCTTCTTGGATATTTTCTATTATTCTATTTATTGTCTTTTTGTACTCTTCAAATGGCTGATTAATTTCTATTATTTCAGCAGAGTTGTCAAAAGAGCGCTCTAAGAAAGGTTTAATAGAGACATAATCAAAATTATGGTCTCTTGCTAACTTGGCTGCTTGAATTATCTCTCCTATATTCGATACTATTGGTCTGCCGTCAGCATATGCATTTTCCCATGTTACAATATAAGAAAATCCTATTATTATATTTGGGTGGCGAGATTTTACTTCTGCTACATCTTGGCATATTTTTTCTAAAGTTATTGGTTTCTTTGGCTTATGCATTGCCTGAAATGTTTTATCTGTTCCTGAATCCAGGGATAATCTCGCCCAATCTTTCTCTGTAAAAAGATCTGCTACTTTATCGATTTTATGCATTCCTGTTCCATTGCTTACTACTGCAACTTGAATATTTCTTTCTTTCAAGTATTCAACTATATTTTCAAATTTAGAATAAAGAGTCGGTTCTCCGCCGCCTATTAAAATCGCAGATTTAAGGCCGTTTTTATACATCAGGTCTAAAGAGTCTAATAATTCCTCATGATTGAATTTTATTGGCAGATTGAGAATATCCCAGTCGACGCAGTGATCACAGGCGTAATTACAGCCTGTTGTTAAATCAAGATTTATAGAAAGAGGAGATCTGTTAGGGGTATTATGTGAATTTTCACTATTTGACCTTATATTTGACTGCCATTGGACATATTCTTTTAATCTAGGCAATAAAGATGGTTGCAAGAGTTTAGATGTGAAATCATGAACTGTGTTAACCTCTTCTTTTTCCTGCATTTAAGGATAGTGACTATTGGCTATTTAAATTTTATCAAACATAAATGTTTACCACTTAGGGGAAATAATTAGCCAATAATAAGTTTATATATAGATAAAATATTTTTAGTTCATGGAATCCAGAGAAGGAACAATAAAATTTAATCAAATTTTTAGAAAGCAATCACCGTTAGATTATAATGTTATTTCAGAATTGGACTCTTGGAGAAAAATTTTATATGATCATGGGCTAATCGGACAAGATAGATTAAGATATGGTGGTGCTGGCTACGGCAATGTAAGCCAAAGATTGCCATCTTATGATTTCTTAAAGAATAAAAATAGATTTGTGATTACAGGAACACAAACTGGCGGTTTATCTGAATTGAATGAGTCGCATTACACAACTGTCTTAGAATATTATCCTGAAAAAAATTTAGTTGTGGCAGAAGGGCCCATAGAAGCGTCATCTGAATCTATGACGCATGGAATAATATATGACCTGGATGATAGCATAAGATTTATCTTTCATACACATTCTCCGAAGATTTGGAGATGCGCCGAAATATTTAAAATGCCTACTACAAGAGAAGACGTTGAATATGGAACTCCTGAAATGGCAGAAGAAGTTGAGAGATTATTTAAAAATACTGATGTGAGATATAAAAATATTTTATCAATGGGCGGACATGAAGACGGGATAATAAGTTTTGGGAGAACCTCATTTGAAGCAGGAACAACTATGCTGGATTATTTAGAAAAAGTTAGTTCTTAAGAGAATATTTATTTTATTCTTATTTTCCTCAAGATTTCAGATGTACTATGGTTCTTTAAGTCGCCAACAAGAACAACCTTTCCTCCGTAACTTTCTACAAATTCTCTTTCAGGAATATATCTGCCAATATAATCTGTTCCTTTAGTATGAATGTGCGGCTTAAATAGTTTAAGCAAAGAGATGGGATTATCTTCTTCTAAAGGCACAACATAATTAACTGCTTCTATAGAGGCTATTAATTCCAATCTTTCATAATCTGGTGTTACAGGCTCTCTGTCTGGCTTTATTCTCTGCATTGATTCATCTGTATTAACAGCCATTATTAACACATCGCCCAATTCTTTAGCTGAATATAAATATCTAATATGGCCGACGTGGAGAAGATCAAAACATCCGTTGCCGAAGACAATTATTTTTTTTTCTTGGCGCAGATTGTCTAATACCGGAAGTAGATTGTGCGGATTCTCATATATCTTGCTCTGATAAAAATATCTTTTTTCCATCTGTTTTATCTTAATGGAGTATCTAAAGCTTTAGTTATTTTGTACTTTCTACTCTTTTCCATGCGTCTTGATAATGGCTATTTTTAATTCTTGTATCTAAAAATACCTTCGCCCACATATGGAATCTTGCTCCTGCCAACTGCAAAGACCATATTAATTCTTTGATGTTTTTAGGGTATTCTATAACATATTTAATACCTTTTGCTTCATTGGAGAAATTTTTTACTCTGGGCGTTGTCTTAGTATCGACATATTTTTCCAGAGTTTCATGTGCTTTACTAGTTCTGGTTTTTTGTTTTATCCAGTCTCTCCAATTAGAAGGATTCTTTACATATACTTCTGCTTTATCAGCATAACCTACTCTATAGCCTTTCTCCCAAAAATAATATGGAATAACTGTATCTTCTGCGACGTCTAATGGTATTTTTTCTATCTTTTTCTTTCTGAATCCAAAAAGATAGCCTGAACATTCTAGGAAGGAATTTCTTTCAAATGCTCTTTTTCTTAATAAATGCGCTGCGTCAAATAAAAAATTCGCCCAATACCCATATTTTGTATTTTTTCCCTCTGATGGCATAGGCCTGCCTGTGACACATCCTATTTCTGGATTATTAAATAATTTTGATATTTCTTCTATACAATTTTCTTTAATGTGAACATCTCCGTCAGTTAATATCAAAATATCTGTGTCTATTTCCTTGAATAGAAGATTTAGCGCATAACTTTTGCCCTTTCCCGGATCTTTAAAGATCTTTAATTTTTTATGGCTTTTTGTAAATTTTCTAGCTACTGATAATGTCTCCTCATCTGGGGCAGCCACTATAATCTCGTAATCATGTTTTGTTTTTTGATTTAGAGCTGATTCTATGGATTTAGCAATATTCGGCTCTTTAAATGCAGTTATAAGAATAGTTATTTTTTGATGAATTAATTTTTTTACTGCAGTTAATGTTTCATTTGGGCTTATTTTATCCATGCTTTTGCATTCTTTTTTGTAGCAAGATAAACAATTAGATTTTGCTACAACCTTTTCTCCGATATCATACATTCCTATTTCTGACGGCGAGGTCGGCCCTATCAAACAAATAGTTTTTCTTTTCAATGCTAGAGCAATATGCAATCCTAAACTATCTGTTGTAATGAATAGATTACAAATACTTATCAGAGCAGGAAATTCTAAAAGATCATTTCCACAGCCTGTATCTATTATTGGCGCCTTTGTTAATTTTTGAATTTCCTTATTGCGTTCTATCTCATTGAGGCCGCCGAAAAGCAATATCTTTGCTTTATATTTCTTATATATTCTTTCTATCAGGGCGGCACTTTTCTTTATTGGCAGGGCCTTGGGCCATCTATCTGCTGCTCCTGTGTTTATACCGATAATTAAATCTGAATCTATTAGATTATATCTTCTCAAAAAATTTAATGCTATTCTTCTCTGAGTTTTATTTAGTCTTAAAAATGGCTCATATTTTCTCCAATCAACTTCCACTATTTCTCCAATTATCTGCCTATGAGTTTTTTTATTCTTCTTTTTTAGCAGATCATTTTCTGGTTTCTTGCCTATAGCAGACATATCAAACCATTCTTTTGTTGTTGTTGTTGGATATATAATTCCATTTTCTATTAAAAATCCTATTTTGTTAATTGAATTTATAGCTGAAGTAAATTTACAGCTGTCTTCATCTTCCTCTAAATTAATAATTAAATCAAATTTTATATCTTTTAATTTATTTTTATTTTCCTTACTTATAACATAATCAACGTAAGGATTGTTAATAAACAGGGGCCGTGCTTTTTCTTGCGTGACCCAAAATATCTTTGGATTCTTTAACTTGTATTTTTCTTTTAAAGCTTGTGCTATAAAGCTAGTTCTTAAAACATCGCCTAGTGCACCAACTTTTATAATTAATATATTCATAAAAGTTTATTAAGAATTAAGTTTAAAAGATTTATTAAAGTTTATTCCCTAATAATTGCTTATATAGGTTCTCTATTCTTTTGGCAATTGTATTCCAGCGATAGTTTTTTGCTTTTTCCAGATTATTCTTTTTTATATTTTCCATTAATTTCTTATTATTTAATAATTCTATAATCTTTTTTGCGAATCCTTGATTATTTCCGTACTCGACTAGAAACCCATTTTCTCGATCTTTCATTTCATAAGGTATGCCATTTACAGGTGATGCTATAACGGGCAAGCCTGAAGCCATTGCTTCGAATAATGTTAATGGAAGGCCTTCACGATAACTAGGCATAACAAAAATATCTGCTGCCTTATACATTTTTATTATTTCTTCTCTATCTCGAGTTTCCAACATTAAAATGATATTTTTCTCATTTCCTATAAGATCTTTTACAATTTCTCTCATCCCTTCATCAGGGCCTCTAATGAGAAAAGTAACATCTTTTCTTTCTTTTAATATTAGCTTTGCAATTTCTACAAATTTATCTGGGCCTTTTGTTACGCTTAATCTTCCGAAAAATAATACTAAGGGACCTTTTATATTATTTTTTCTTTTGAAATCATTGTTTTTTATTTTTTTGAAGAATTCTTCTGCCATTCCATTTGGAATATTAATTATCTGAGATTCTTTTCCACCATGCTTCTTTATGAAATTAAATTCCCAGGGTGTAATCGCAATTATTTTATCTGTTATTTTAAAAGCTAAACGGCTGAAAAAGTTATAGCTTATTAGAATGCCTAATTTTCCTAAGGATGATCTGTATGAATCTGTCCAGGGGCAATGCGTTGTATGAATATGTTTTGCTCTTGATAATTTGGCTGCTAAAGCTGATAGAACAAAATGCAAGTGCCCAAAGACATGAGTATGTATTATATCAAATTTCTCTTTTAATAAGAGGGGAAAAACTGAAGGGAATATAGTTGCGAAATTTGCTATTCTTGCTATATGAAAACAGCGATGAATATTGATTCCAGAGATTATTTCTTCTCTTTCTTTTATTCTTTGCTTTTTATTCCAGTCAGGGGCATATACATGAACTTCGTGGCCATTAGCAACCTGCCTTTTTGCTAATTCTTCTACTACCTGCCCGACGCCACTAATTGCAGGATTGTATTCAGAGCATATATGGGCTATCTTCATATTAGGAATGAAAATAGAAAGTTAATAAGAGTTATGATGAAGAGATTTGCTACTCGGGGAGATGAAAAATTTGGAGAAGGTTTAAATATAAGAAAGAATGAATGACCCTGCCCTAAAGGGCGAGGTATCAATTAATAAAAAAATGTCATCACAAATCAATCCAA
>CAYIGH010000002.1:0-15453 GCA_964362915.1 Candidatus Woesearchaeota archaeon
CATCTGCCAGCATAGCAATTTTTTCAGGCCAATCCCATATGACTTCATCTTTATTAGATAATTCCGTTTGGCTGATAATTCCTTTGTTTTGTAAGGCTTTCTCTAAGTTTTTTAATTCGGTATAAATGTCCTTAATTGTAATTTGTTTTTCCATTATTTTTGTAAGTATGCGCAGTTTTTATATCTTTTGTGAATAAGATACTGTCTAATTAACGGGACATGCTTGATTTTTTAGAAATAGATGAAAAACAATCTTGCTGAAATTTTTCACAGAATAATTAACCTATTTACCGTTGGCATTTGAAAGATAAATTATCAATATTTTAAGACTTCAAATAATATTTAAAATTACTAGAAAACAGATTATATCCCTAGAAGTTTACAGTATCTGTGAATAAGAAATTATTTTAAAAGTTAGAAGACAAAAAAGAGACATAAAAAACTTGTCGTTTATGCTTTATAATTACAATCTTCCCATTATTTATAAATATTAACTAACAAATAGTAACAGAAAGCTTTATAAACCTCTATCATTAAGAAAATCCATGAGAAAATTAAACATTGATATCAGACCAATTGGAATAGAATCGGCCATAGTTGATGCTCCCTTTGATGAGGCACTTGCTTTATTAAGACAATACAATTTTGAACTTATTAATTTAGCACAAAACGCAGAATTGAGAATCCACCAAGGAAAAGATGCCCATGTTTCTCAAAATGGAAACAGGGTCTTTGAGGATATTATTTACATTCCCAACAAAGGAAATTTTTTATCCTTAGATTACTCACCAATTGCAGAAAATGCAAAACAAGCGACAGATGCTAGCAGGCAAGGAAGAGAACTTTATTTAGATAAAGAACAAACTGAAAAAGCATTACAAGATTCTGTGGCTTTTCCTGATAAAACTATAGAAATACCTACAAATAGATTTAATTCAGAAAAATTAACAGTAAAAGCTTTTGGAAGAGGCGATGCTAAAAAAGCACAGGATTATGGCGATTTTCTAAGAGAAGCAGGCATTAATGAAATGCCTGTTTGGGTTGTTGAAGGAAGTTATATGAACAATCCACAGCATGAAGGAAGAGCTTTCACCAGAAAAGTCTGGCTTTACAGGCTTGATTACGACGGCAGGTCTTACCTCGATGGCGACGTCAGGAGTCTCAACTACGGCAGCAGGACTCGCGGGGTGCGTCAGAGTTTTAGCGAAGCCCAAACGCAAAAAATTTCAGGAGAAAAAGGCGAACTTTATGATGCTTCTCAGATAAACAGATACAAACAAATTCTTCAAGGAGTTCGCAGTGGAGAAATTCCAGCATCACAATTAGAAGAAGTTCTTTCTTTTGTAAGGTCTCTTGGGAAATAAATATTTCTTAGAAAAATTTTAAAAACCACAATAATTAAAAATAACCTTTTCTTTATTATAATGCCTCGGTCATCTTTTATTTGTGAATAAAAGCTAAGAGGCCACACGTCTTTGTATTAGCACTTAGCTCAAAACTAAGTCAGTGAAATACAACCATGACATTAAGTAAATTCAAATTGAAATATGAAATGGTGGTGAGCAGAGAAATAAATTCTCTGATTTTGGTACAAGGGCTACTCTGTGTTGTGGCTTTACAGGCTTGATAACGACAACAGGTCTAACCTCAATGGCAACAACAGGAATCTCAACTACAACAACAGAACTCGCGGAATGACCTTTGACCGAGGTTCATATTTATCATGGAAAGATATACTGATTTATATTCTCAAATTTATAGAATGGATAATCTTATTTTAGCATGGCGTAAAGCAAGAAAAAGAAAAGCCAAAAGGCAGGACGTTATCTCTTTTGAAAGGGACTTAATAAAAAACCTTTATTCATTGCATTGTGAACTTAAAGATAATATTTATCAACCTCGTCCTTTAGAAACTTTTATTTTACGAGACCCCAAGACAAGAAAAATATCAAAGTCTGACTTTAGGGATAGAATTGTCCATCACGCTCTTTTGAATATAATCGGAAATATTTTTGAGAAACAATTCATTTTTGATTCTTGTGCTGGAAGAAAAGGCAAGGGAACTTTATTCGCGCTGAAAAGATTTCAATATTTCATTAGGAAAGTATCTAAAAATTATAAAAATATAAATAATCGATTTTATGCTCATAATAATATTACTGGTTATTGCTTAAAAGCAGACATTAAGCATTATTTTGATGAGATAGATCACAATATTTTATTAGAAATCATCAAGAGAAAAATAAAAGATATTGATGTTTTGGCATTGATTGAAAAAATTGTTGCGAACTTTAGAATGCAGAGAGAGAGAGACATAACTAAAAAAGGTATGCCTCTTGGCAATTTGACCTCACAATTTTTTGCAAATGTTTATCTAAACGAATTGGATTATTTCATTAAACATGAACTAAAAGTAAAATATTACATTCGTTATGTGGATGATTTTGTGCTTGCGTATTATTCAAAATTGCAACTGCAGATATGGAAAGAAAAAATTGATAATTTTCTAAGAGAAAGATTAAAGTTAGAGTTGCATCCTGATAAATCTAAGATTATTTCTTTATCAAAGGGACTGGATTTTGTAGGTTTTAGAAATTTTGCACATTTTCGCCTCTTACGAAAAAGAAATATAAGAAAAATAGAAAGAAAGGTAAATTTATTCATAAAAAAAGAAAAATCTTTTCAGTCTTTGCAAGATAGTTATCTTGGCTGGCAAGGCTATGCTCGCATAGGAAATACATATTCTTTAAGAGAGAAAATAAAACGAAAGATTATTAACATTGTATGGGATAGAATTGAACTCAATTAAATAAAGGTATAAAAAGCATAAAATAAAACATTTAAATATCCAAGATTCTAAATAAATAAAAATGAACTGGAGAGATATAATTATTTGGATTATCGTAATTTTGGTACTTATATTAATATCAATCTCTCTAACAAGATAACAAAATGAAATGGCAGGATATAATAATATGGATACTTTTTATATTGTCCATAGTCGTAGTAATCTGGTATTTTTTTGGAGATTCTCCAACATTGGAAGAGGCAATCCTAGTTTTGTTGCTAACATTAGTCATAACAAATATAATTCAAATAAAAGAGGTTGCTTATAGGCTTAGATCCTTGGAAAGAAGCTTTTATGCTCTTGCAAAAGATTTTAAAGTCCATCTAAATAAATAAAAACATGAAGCATACAAGAAAAGTTGTCCTGATACTTCTTTTTATGTTCTTTATTACTCAGTTAATTGGGATAGCAGTTATAAATCAATATTCCCCTGAAATCCAGGAGATAACAGATGACGAAGGAAATATAATAAATAAAACAACTTATAATCTGCCCTATGGCATGGACCCGCCAGAAGACATAAGTCCGGGCAATACTTTAATTTCAATAATAATCGCCATTGTTATCGCAGTTATCTTTATGTTAATCCTTATGCGTTACAAAGCAGAATTTTTTCTTAGAACATGGTTTTTCATTGTAGTAACTTTGGCTTTAGCAATAACCTTCAATGCATTTATTGATAAGATATACTATTCTCAATTAATTGCATTAATTGTCGCCCTGCCCCTATCAGCAATAAAATTATTCAAAAGAAACATAATAGTTCATAATATTACAGAATTATTTATTTATCCAGGCATAGCTGCAATTTTTGTTCCTCTTTTGAACATTTGGACAGTAGTTCTTCTTCTTATCCTGATTTCTATTTACGATATTTATGCAGTATGGCACGCAGGCTTCATGCAAAAAATGGCAAAATATCAAATTAAAAGACTAAAATTCTTTACAGGATTTTTCATTCCTTATCTTGGAAAGAAAGAAAGAATGCAAATTCAGCAGGCAAAGAAAGAAGCCAGGTTAGATAAATTAAAAGATAAAAAGATAAAAGTCAATGTCGCAATTCTTGGAGGCGGTGATGTAGTATTTCCAATCATTCTTGCAGGAGTTGTATTGAATTCTTTAGGCCTGATTCACGCCCTAATAATAAACATAGGCGCCACTCTGGCTTTAGCCGCGCTTTTCTATATCTCAAAAAAAGGCAAATTCTACCCTGCAATGCCATTTATCTCTGCAGGATGTTTAATTGCACTAGGAATATCATTTTTACTTTAAGCTGTTCTCATTTCTTCAACTAAGTAATGTAGTAACTATATAATGGAAACAAAACGAAAGATTTAAATACCCCTTATATGTTACCCCTTTATGATAATAAAGCAAGATTTAGTGAAGAGAATCAAGGAATACTTTAATTTAAATATTTATGAAACCAAAGTCTGGGTTGCATTGCTCACAAAAGGAATTGCTTCTGCAGGAGAAGTAGCAGAACTATCAGGCGTCCCAAGATCAAGAACTTATGATGTTTTAGAATCTTTAGAAAAGAGAGGCTTTGCAATTATTAAAATAGGCAAGCCAGTAAAATATATAGCAGTAAAACCAACAGAAATAATTGAAAAAATCAAGTCAAACACAATGAATGAAGCGCAAGAAAGAGTAAAGTCCCTTGCCAATTTAAGATCAACTCAGGAATATGTTGAACTTGAACAATTGTATAATTCAGGCATTGAGCCCATAAAATCACAGGATATTACAGGAGCATTGAAAGGAAGATCAAATATAATTTCAAGATTAAGGGAAATAATGGAAAATGCAACAAAGGAGATTTTTATCTGCACCTCGGTCGCAGATTTCGAAGATAAAAGCAGGGCATTAATTCCTGTAATTGAGAAAGCAATGAAGGGCAATATTAAAGTAAAGCTGGCTTTATCAGGCGAGCTGGAAAGAATAAAAAAATTCAACCTAAAACACAATTTGAAAGCAAAGCAAATTGATTCAAATGCCAAACTATTTATGGTAGACAGGAAAGAAGTTTTATTTATGATTACTCCTCCAAATTCAGAAGAAGAAGTAGGAATCTGGCTCAATTCACCTTTCTTCACAGATTCAATTTCAGACGTAGTTGAAAACGCTCTGAAAAATCAATTAAACAACGGGAATAAATAAATTTATTTAAACTCAAAGATATTAAAAAAAACAATGACAGAAATAAAATTTCAAAGATTCAACTGGAATCTTCCAAGAATAAGAATAAGCATAGCAGAAGGTAAAGATGCTGAAGAATTATACAACACATTTAATCAAGATATAAAAGACAATTATGCAAACAATCCCAACATAGAAGTTCTTAATTACAATTCTAAAACTAATTCAATAAAAGGCTCAAATATCTTTGCTGTTTCCAGACTATCTGAAATATTAAGAGAATATGGATTAAGAACAGCAATTCCTTCTGATGACAGATATGGTAATATCTCTAATTTAGTAAAAGGCAGATTCTATACAGATTTCAACGCTCTAATTTTAAGAACAGCAGGAGACAGCTACAAGCCAAATGATAAAATAGCAAAAGATTTAGCTGAAAAAATAGAAAACAGAGAAGGAAAATTAAAACTTCCTCTAATGGTTGTAGCACCTTTAGTAAGATATTCTAAAGATAAAGAAAATCCATATCAGTTAGTTTTTGACTTATCTGATAAAACTCAGCTCATAAACGATGAAAGACTTGATAGAAAGAAATATCAAACAGGAATGAAATTCAGCGAAGTTGATGATTTAGGCCTGCCTTTATTTAATAAAGAAGGAGATAGAACTTGGTATGCGAGAGAAGATGGACTTGCGAGGCTTTACCTGGGCAGGGGTCTCTATGCTGGCTCCGACGCCGGGGTTCTTGCTTGCTCGAGTGCCGGCGCTCGGGTAGTTTTAGTTTCCAGCTCTGCTGGAGCGCCGAATTTTTTAGAGGATTCGTATAAACAGAAAGAAAGCGAACTTTTAAAGGCAAAAGAAGATTTGGAAAGAGTTTATCAAGAAGTTGGAAAGCTGTTAAATAAATAACTCTGTTTCTTTTTATGTAGCAAAAGTCATTAATCTTTTACCACAAAGACTTTTTTTATATTAGTGGAACATAAAAGCGAAGGTAGAATATTTATGTTCCACTCTATAGCAAACACATTTAATTCTCTCATTGTAGAAAGATATAAATATCATTAAGTCTCATTATTCAAATGGAGATTAAAGCAACAACAAGAAAATGGGGGAATTCTATAGCCATAGTAATACCCAAAGATGTAGTTGATAGACAAAGGATAAAAAAAGATGAAGAGATTGTTATCAATGTGGAGAAAAAAAGGCCAAAAGCAGGAGCTTTGTTCGGCCGATTCTCTCAACTTAAAAAGATTCCAACTCAGGAATTGAAGGACGAAGCGCGCAGAGGATGGGAAAGTGCTTCTGATAGAGAAAGAGAAAAAAGATGGAAGATGCAGAAATAAATTATTTTTTTGATACCTACGCAATTATTGAGCTTATAGAAGGCAATCAGAACTATGCAAAGTATGCAGAACAGCCAGCAACTATCAGCATCTTCAATCTAGTTGAAGTCTATTGGGTTGTGCTAAATAGACTAGGCGAACAGCAGGCTGATTTGACATATGAAGAATATCGACCAGCTGTTGTTGAGCTTGACGATGAAACACTCAAAGAAGCAGTCAAGTTTAGAAAGCTTCACAAGAAGCAGGACCTTTCGTATGCGGACTGTATCAGTTATATTTATGCAAAAAGACATAACATGAAATTCCTAACAGGAGACAAAGAATTTGAGAATATGGAAAATGTAGAGTTCGTAAAATAAAATAATTATCACTCCAATAATCATCTATATTTTTTATTATATCTAGCCAATAAATCAATACAAAAATTTAAATAGCTATGTATATACTGTTTATACATGGCAGAAATTACAACAAAAGTAAAAAAATGGGGAAATTCATTCGGAATAATTATTCCCTTGGAAGTTTTGAAAAGCAAAAGAATTAGAGAAGGAGAGGAAATAGACGCAATTATCATCAAAAAAAGTAATGTTTTAAGAGAAACCTTTGGGACTATTAAATTCAAGAAATCAACTGAACAAATGATGCGGGAGACGGATAGGGAATTATATAATGAATGAAGAAAAAGAAAACGAATTTAAAGAAAAATTTGTATTTGACACCTATGCGATTATAGAAACTTTAAGAGGAAATCCAAATTATAACAATTATTTAGATTCAAATATTATAATAAACGATTTTATTTTTGCTGAATTATGCTATAATCTTTTTAGAGAAAAAGAACCAAAAGCAGAGGAATATCAAAAAAAGTATAAAGTTTATATTTCACAATTAGAATCAGAATGGATAAAGGAAGCCATGGAATTCAGGCTTAAATGGAAAGACAGAAAAGTTTCTATAACTGATTGTGTTAGTTACATCATGGCAAAGAAGCTGGAAATAAAATTCCTAACAGGAGACAAAGAATTTGAGAATATGGAAAATGTAGAGTTCGTAAAATAAAATATTAAAGAACCTTTATCCCACTAATTCCCATTCCACTCATCTTTTCCTTATTCTTCCCAATCCAATTTTTCAAAAATTTCTCACAACAAAAATCAATCTTTATCTCAAGATACTATACTTCAATATCCTAGCATCTTTTAAGTGGCAAAAGCAAAGATTTAAATATCGTAAAGTATATTTAACAATTATCGTAAAGTATATTTAACAATTCAAACATGATAAAGCAGCTAATTCGAGAATATTGGGAAGCAGAAACACCAAAAGTCGTAGAAAGAGATATTGTCTTAGATGCCAGAACCGATTTGATAAACGATATAGTAGGAATAAGAAGAGCAGGAAAAACCTATCTCATGTTTGGAAAAATAAGCGAGATAACAGATAAAGTAGGGAAGGATGCAACAATATATATCAACTTCGAAAACAGAAAACTTATACCTCTTAAACAAGAATATTTTAACGATATAATAGAGTTTATTCACGAAGAAAAATTATTTGAAAAACATAAAAAGATATACTTATTTTTAGACGAAGTACAAAGAATAAGCGGATGGGAGAGATTTGTAAGAAGCATATATGATGAATATAAAGGAAAAATAAAAATATTTATTTCAGGATCAAGTGCAGATTTACTTAGTAAAGATTATGGAAAATTATTAACAGGCAGACATTTAACATCATACTTATATCCTTTGAGCTTCAAAGAATTTCTTAAATTTAAAAAAAGCGTTTATAAAAAGGACGCTATTCAATCAAGATTATTTTTAAAGGAATATATAAAATATGGGGGGTTTCCAGAGGTAGTTCTATCTGACGAAAAAGAAAGAATCCTAAATCAACTTTTTAGCGATATATTATCAAAAGATATCCTGAGCAGAGCAGAAATAAGAAAAGAACAAATAATTGATGAATTTGCATACTATTTATCAAGCAACATATCAAACAGATTAAGTTTTAATAAAATGTCTAGATATTTTAAGTCAAGAGGGATAAAAATTTCTGTGCCTACTTTAGAAAACTATTTTTATTTTATGAAAGAGGCATTTTTATTTTTCGATAATATGATTTTTTCCTATAAAGTTAAGGATCAACTGCAATATTCAAGAAAAATTTATTGCGCAGATACAGGGATTGCAAACCTAATTGGTTTTAAATTTAATGAGGAAATTGGAAGACTTTATGAAAATGTCGTAGGAATAGAACTTATCAGAAGGGCCTCTCCTTTAACAAAAGTTTTTTATTGGCATGATCAACAAGAAAGAGAGGTTGATTTTGTAATTAAGGAAGGAATAAAAATAAAAGAACTTATACAAGTTTGTTATGATTTATCGAATCAAGAAACAAAAGAAAGAGAAGTGAGATCTTTAATAAGGGCAAGCATAGAATTAAAAACTAAAGATCTGCTCATTATAACCAAAGATATAGAAGCAGAAGAAGTTATTAACAATATTAAAATAAAGTTTATTCCATTATGGAAATGGTTATTAAGCTAAATAACGCCCTATTAAAGAACCTTTATCCCACTAATTCCCATTCCACTCATCTTTTCCTTATTCTTCCTAATCCAGTTTCCCAAGAACTTTTTGCATGAAAAGTTAATCCTGTTCTCACTATATAATTTTCCATCTTTTTCATATACATTTCTATGCCTCTTCCTAAATGCAATAGCATGCTCCTTCATCTTAACAGGAGGCCCAAATAGAATTATCTTCTTTTTCGGTTTAACGACCAAATAAAAGTTAGATTCTTTTCCACTATCATAACTAAATTCTCTGTCATTTATATCAAAATATTTTCTTAATTCAGATTCAAAAAATTTAGAGAATTTCTTCATCTTAGTGCCCGCAATATCGCCTTCTTGCTTGTCAGTAGCAATTTTAATATGCACAAATTCCACTTTCTTAGTCTTGGCTAATTTTTTTAAATTTTCAATATCACTTTCTCTAAACTCAAAAAATTTCTTTGAAGGTCTTTTCAAAAATCCTCTGGCGCTTTCCTGAAAGTTTTTAAAGCTCTCTCTATTTAAAGCAGCGAGAACATTTCTTTCCTTCCATGTAGGATCAACTAGAATTATAGGACTTTGCAATCTAGCTTCATTCAAAGAAAAAAGCACATCATTTTTATTTTTATAATGTTTTTCAGGATCCAAGATAATTCTATCCTTTATTTTAACTAATTCTCCAAGCATTTTTAAGAAGGATTTGTAATAAATTATCAAACATTCTAATCCATATCCAGAGAATCCATTAATATAGCTCTCAGCTCCATAAATGCCCTGTGCTTGGCAAAAACTCTTAGCTAATAAAATTTCATTAGCTAATTTTTCATTCTTTATCTTGCGCTTTACATAATTTACATGGAAATAGCTCAAATCAGTAACATTCCGTGCTTCTCTAGGTTTTTTTATTTTATAAACAGGTATAATCTCAAATATTACATTTTCTCTAAAAATCCTGAAATAATCTCTGCTCCCATGCAATCTTTCAAATTTAAATTTTTTCAATAGACTTGCTTTTTTTATAATCTTCTCCAGCAAATCAGAAATATCCTGCAATCTCCAGTCAAATCTCACAAATATATCAATATCATATTTATCTCTTTTTAACAAAGTCCTCTTAGCAAAACTTCCACCTACAAAAACCTCTGCAGAAAGCTTCAGTCTTTTCATCTCGTTTTCTAATAAAGAAACAATAATTTTGGTTTTTTCTCGTAATTCATTTAATCCTTTTTCATTAGGAAGTATTAGCTCCAGTTGTTCTTTTAATATTTTATTGATTTTCATATATTAAAAAAGCCAATCTAGTTTTTAATCTTTCCTAATAAAATTAGAATGCCTGTCTCGGAGGACTAGGCGTGCTTAAAATAAGTACTTGTAGTCTATCAGAAGTTGTATCGCCATTTCCATTTGCAGGATCATTTCCAGTCAAACCAGGAACAAGACTCCAATTAATTAACATTGCATTATTAATTCCAGTTCTAGAAACAGATTCTTTAGCACACCATTCTCTCCACGCAGCTATATCACTTATTGATCTTGACCCATCTATAGTATAAGGATTGCCTCCCCATCTAATAGGCCGATTCATAAGCCAACAATCAGGGGGGCTTTGAGTATCCCTATCAGTGCCCACATAATAATATTGAACAGCAACAGTGCCTTCTTGCGCAGTTATAGCCCCATCAATATTAGCATTCCCAGCAACATCCAATTTTTGCGAAGGAATTTTTCCTATTCCAACATTTCCACCAGAAGTAATGGTAACTCTATCTTGATCTCCCGCCTTTAAAATTAATTGTCTTATCCCATCACCCCCATTTAAATCCCCGACTAAAATAGAGCTTAAATCAGAAGCTAAAGCACTCTGGCCGCCAACCCAAACACCATCTCTGACAAATATACTCCCTCCATCAACCCTAACAGCATCTCGGACATAGAGACTGCCTGGAATAATATCGTTCCAATTTATCTCTCCAACACTATGCCCAAAAACAGAAGGGTTATTAGTCCCATATGCCTGAACAAAAAGTAAAATGCCTAAAACTAATACAATTCCTAATAAAATCAAAAAATACCTTTTAGTAAGATTCACCTCTATTTTCATATATAATTGAGCAGATTAGGTTTTAAATATCTTTCTCCTCAGATTTTGTCAATGTAGAAAAATCAATAATATATTTCCCATCTTCAAGCTGATATACCTGCGGTTTTCCTGAAAATAATTTGGACAAATCAAGCAGATATTTGCCTTCTTTTAGCACTTTCACACTCTCAAAATCCAGGAATATCGGAGCTTCTTCATCTTTAATGCCTGCAATCTCGCGCACATCTTCCTCAATTTTCCTTCTTTCCTCCTCATTCAATTCAAAAGAAATTTCTTCTTTATTCATAGCAGGCAATTTTTCTTTCTTTATATAGAAGAAGAATTTTCTCCCGCAATTACCGCACCCTGTTAAAACTTCTTGAGAACCATCATCATAAATTTTAGAGCAATGAATACATTTATATGGCATATATAGAAAAGAACTTTGAGATTAATAAATATTTATGTATATTAATTCCCGCTAATAAATTAGTCCAAATAAATAAAGCGCAATTTCTTTCTTGCTTAAGTCAGAATAACTTTCCTTTAAAACAACTCATCAAGGAAAAGGCAGGCAAATAAAATTTATCCCCTTGGATAAACTCCTTTTACTAACTCAACAGCAGCTCAATTTTCTTAGGATCTTTTTTAATCTCTTTTATTATAGAAGCAGGCCCAATTACTGTCAAAGCACTGCTGTCTCCAACAAGTCTCTTGGCAATTCCATATTTCATTTTAACAAATAAACTCTCCCGCCTTATATCAGGTGCTATAACAGCTAATTCAATACCTTTAAAATTCCTAACATGATCTACCATTGCCATAGTGTCTTCAATTAATCTTGCTTCTTCCTCAGGCCTTAATCTTCCATGAAATATTACAATTTTATTTCCAAGCACCAGACTCAAAATTTTTTTAACTCTTTCTGCTATGCCCATGTCCCTGACTTCAGAATACTGCATGACATGTATTCTCAACCCCTTCAATCTACTGCTTCTTTCTGCCATCTTTTTTATATTTTTTTCGCTAATCTAAATAGTGACTCATAAAATTCATCCATATTAGTATTATCTCTTGCTGAAATTCCAACAACCTCATATTCAGGAAATGCTGCCTGTAATCTCTTAATATTTGATTTTTTCAAATCTATCTTATTTGCCGCTATCAGTACAGGAGTTTTCCTGGCTACAAGGTTTCCTATTATTGTGATATTTACTTGAGAATATGGATTTTCAGAAGAATCCAAGACAATAACAACAGCATCCATATCATCAAGCCATTTTATAGAATCTATGATTCCTTGCGTAGCTTCTTTAGCTCTTTTTTTAGCCTCGCCCCTTTTTAGCCCATATTTCAAAAAATCCTCATAATCTATTTTAGTAGCAATTCCAGGCGTATCCACTATTTTAAAAGTCAATGTCTTGCCTTTGTATTTTATCTCGACCTTCTCTTTAAACTGCACCGCTCTTGTTTCATGCGGAATATTGCTTACCTTACCTATCTCTTCTCCTGTCCAATCTTTACATATTAAATTCGCGAGACTGGTTTTGCCGCTGTTCGGAGGGCCATAAAACCCTATTTTTATATTTTCTCTTTTTCTAAAAAGACTAAAGAGGATTCGTTTTGAGAAATTTTTCAATATCTTTATCATAATATTTTAGAAACTAGGGCGTTTAATAAATCTTGCGTCAACTACTCCTGCCTGTCTTTTAGCTATTTCTTGTCTAACTTTCCTATTTTCAAACGTCTTAAATATAGGTATCTCCCACATTCCTGTTCTTCTTCCATCAATTTTATTAAATGCATAATTAATTCTCTCGCTGGTCCAGCCAGAATTTTTGAGTTTCTTCTTTATCTCGCTATCACCAAGTCCAGCCACTCTGGAATTATAAATAAAATTAATTAAATTATATAGATCTTGTTTATTCTTAAATAAATGATTCTCATAATTTCTTTTATACCATTCCTGCAGCATGATATATCCAATAATTGTAATAATTAATAAAGCAGCAAGCCATAATATTAACCTTGTCCATGGAAAAGGAATCTTGCATTTTTCATCATTAGGGTCGCAAATTGGTTTTTCTTCGCCTTGCAATACAAAACTATCAATTCCAGGAGAAATATAAGCTCCAAGAGCAGCAACATCAACTTCTCCTTCAAGATAGAATTCTATATTGCCTATATCTTCGTCAATAGGAATATACGCAGCAGCACCCTCTCCTATCTTTTGTTGGCCGTAATTACTTTGGAAATTAATACTTTCAAAAGGATAATCAATAAACAAATAGGAATCCTCAACAGTTTCAGAAATAGGAGTCATCTTTAAAATAAATCTAGTTAATATATCTTCCTTGCCTCTATCAGAAAATTTAGAAATAACATTAAAGCTAACACTAGAGCTATAATGCTTGCTCATCCATTCTACAATTTGTCTTTGCAATTCATTATTATCTTCAGTATCTTTTTCAGATATTTCTTCTATATAACCAATATCAATATTATCAAAGCCAACAGCAAGCGGCAAATTTCCTTGTTTCGTAATAGATACACTGACAGGCACATCTAAATCTAAAAGCGCATCAATAATCTCAATGTAGTTTGCATCAGAACTAGCATTTTTAAATTTAGTTTCAAGTTCAGTCAATGTCGCCCCTAATTCTCCTAAATCTAAAATTTCTAAAATTGGCTCTTTTAAAGAAGAAGGAAAACTATCTATCTGCCTAGTTACATTTGTAAGACGCGACCTATAATTTCTCAATGTCTGATTAGCTGATTCTTGAGGATTTCCAGCAATAATATCAAAGCCCTTAACTGCGCTTGTGCCGTCTTTTCTAAACAATTCAACTTTT
Source organism: Candidatus Woesearchaeota archaeon (assembly GCA_964362915.1). Taxonomy (GTDB): domain Archaea; phylum Nanobdellota; class Nanobdellia; order Pacearchaeales; family GW2011-AR1; genus JAUSIK01. The sequence goes on from CAYIGH010000002.1 coordinate 13,823, forward strand.
AAACGATAAGTTTTTGCTTCTTTGTAAGTATGCCTGATTTTCGCACCACTAACTTCCTCAATAGTCCCATCGCCAAAATCCCACTTTGAGCGGGTTATATTAAAAGAACTAACTGCTTCAAATACTGTAGATAGTCCAATAAAAGCAAATCTCGGCTTAATAGAGAAATCAAAGCTTTCAGCAACAGTTATATTCTCTTCAAATAATAATTTGCTTTCCAAGTATAATTGAAATACTGTTTTATTCTTCGTTCCAAATGGGATAATAAAATTAGCAGGTTCTAAATTTATTTTTATAGGATTAGATGTTAAGGTAACAGGAGTAACTGACAATTCATATATTTTTTTATAACTATCTTCATCAACAGTTAAGCCGCCATCTCTAAATAAAAACTCTATATCACTAAACTTCATAATCTGCGCAGGCCCCTTTATTTTTATAGGAATAACACACTGAGTAGTGCATTTAACATTTCCATTATCATCTAAATCATAATTTTCTAGTAAATAATCATAAACATCATCTTCTAAAGAAAGCCCATATAGCTCTTCATATAAGCCGGTATTAACCTCTATTTTTGCTTTATCATATTGCAATTGTCTGGCAAAAATCTCAAAATCCTTGCCAAGACTCCCGCACAGAGGCGCCTTATTTTCTGTTCTTATCTTATAGTTAGGGCTTCCAGAAGAAGTATAATCCATGCTTTCAATGCAAACACTATAATTGCCTTGGTAAGGAATAGCCTGAACAATACAATCAAGCTCTTGCTCTTTTTCTGTATGTTCAGGTAAGATACATGACGCACTATTACCCTCTAAATTAGATAAAGTCATTCTTAATCTGCCTTTTCCTTTTGTGCTATTAGTTATTTTAGCTCCTATTCTGTAAGCAGGAGCAGAATTTACTTTTATTGTCTCACAAATTTCAAAGTCTTCAATAATAACGCTGGAATACTGCTCTGCTTGTTTATCAAAACAGCCATATGAATTGGAAGAGCAGGAAACATCTTTATAAGAATTACTCATTAAAATATTTTTTCCATCATCTAAAATATCTATCTCAAGTGGGCTCTCGCATGATTCCGAAAGGCCGCTTTCAACACTAAATTCTAGAAAATTTATTTCATCAATACTGCCCCCTGAAATTTTCAATCCAATAATTTTCTCTTTATCAATATTAATCTCACTAGCACTATTTTCAGTGTTGTATCCCTCAATGCAATTTCTTGTATTGCACTTATATTCTCTATCTTCTTCAAAATTATTTTTCTTAAGCAAATCCAGCAAACTTACATTGCCAATAAAATTGCTCTTTATTATAGAATCAGCAGGTTCATTGTTAAAACTAACGTTAACACTTCCTTTTATATTTTCACCAGCCCGGTAATTTTTCTGCAAATCGTTTCCGTAATACTTAAAAACCGCACTAGCAAAACTAAGGCCCCATAAAATACAAAAAATAAGGGCAAAAGCAACTATCTCTCTCTTTTTCATGCTATTGAGTATATAATTATATTTAAAAACCTTAACTTCTATGAAAATCAAACTTTCTTCTTTTAACAATGATAAGCATATAAATAACTAAGAAAACCAGAGCACTAATTAAAAACTGGCTTATTCCAAAAAAAGGAA
>CAYIGH010000002.1:15553-16656 GCA_964362915.1 Candidatus Woesearchaeota archaeon
ATAACTAAGAAAACCAGAGCACTAATTAAAAACTGGCTTATTCCAAAAAAAGGAAGCAGTAAACTTACTGGCCCGCATGATAATTGTATAGGTGATTGTTCAGGACATTCTATATCAGCCTCTGCTATTTGCTGGACATTACAATTTTGTAAATTATCAAATGTTCTAGAAAGCGTTATTGTCTGTTCATCATTAATGCAGGTTCCTTCTTGATAATCATACTCACAGTTAGGTGTACAAATAGGTTCGCCAGGGCTTCCTGTAGGAAAACTAATACTATGGCTAGAGTCAAAACCGCATTCATTATTCTCCCATTTGCAGGAGCAAACAGTTTTAATAGTTCTTCCATTAGAATCAATAGTTTCTTCATTGCACCCTATTCCAAATTGATCTTGGAAGTTTGAATCTGCCAGATTATAAGAAGGATCATTTCCTAATTGATTTCCTAAATCGCTATTGCATGCCCCTTCTTGCGAAGGATTATTAGGCAAAGTAGATACATATGCGGGATCATTATAAAGTTTACATCCAACATCTCCAGAAGGAGGCTCAACTATCTCTTCTCCAAGAAGCAAGGTTTGACTTTGTTCCTGATAAGATGGAGTTGCACTTGCGATAAAATATAATTCCAAGGGGGCTATTTCCAAAAAGTCATCTCCAAGATTATAATCATTTGGCCCTATAGTCCATGTATATTTTGCAGTTGCCCCAATGGCATTTGTTGTAAATGTTGCTATTTCCTGATCAGGTCTTGGGAAGTCATTATCTAAAACAACAAAACTAACACTAGCGCTATCAGGCACACCTTCAGCAATAAGATGCACCGTAGCTCCGATTCCAACTCTAAATCTATCCGGCAATTCGCTGTCACTCGTATCTGCCCAGTAAGCCCTGGCATTTCCAGGAGGCTGTCCTCCATTAGTTTCATCATTATCATTAGCATCAGAACATCCAGGATCAGCCAAGTCAATTAATCCGTCATTATCATTATCTATTCCATCAGAGCATTGTGGCTCTTCATTATTATCTCCAGGATTATTATCACAATCAGGATCAGCCAAGTCAATTAATCCGTCATTATCATTATCTATTCCATCAGAGCA
>CAYIGH010000002.1:16756-73623 GCA_964362915.1 Candidatus Woesearchaeota archaeon
TTGTGAAGGCCCTATTCCAGGAGCACTGCAGCAAATTAAATAATTATAGTCTGTTCCACTAGCAAGCTCCAGATGAGCATTAGTTTGAGAAGACAATCTAACAACAACTCTTTCATTTGCAGCGCAAGATGTATCTAAACGGCAGTTCAAATTACCATAGCAAACTTCTTCTGCATAATTTGTTCCTTGAGGGTCTTCTGCATGTGCATTAGTAACTCCAGAAAGCCGCAATACTCTATTATTGCCATTGCAAATGTTATTCCCATTGCCATTCTGTCCAAAAATATCATCATAGCATATCTTTACATTATAACTGCCTTGATTAAAAAGTTGAGCATGCGCATTCGTAGAAGAACCCAACTGCAAAATAACTTGATCAATTGCACAATGATTAGTAGCGCTGGCCAAACTAGTAAAAACACCTAAAAACACCAGAATAAATAATGTTATAATAATCCTCTTTTTCATTTTATTAAAAGTAAACAGAACTTTATAAAGATTTGCGACTCTATTTTTCCCATATATAAATCCTCACTGTTTTAGGATTAAACACTGTTAAGCTTGCGCTAACTACTCTTTCAGCAGAATAAACAGACGCAGTTAAATCAGAAGGATAGCCCCTTATATCATTGCATATTTTATCATTCATATCACATATAGTTGTATTATGGTTAAGATTAGCATTTGGCAATTTTTCTTTTAATACAGCTATTATCAAATCTTCAGCTTCCCTGTTAGCAGAATCATCACTCAATATTTTCTCTCTTATTGTCTCATTTTTTGCTATTTCTTGAAGAATAGGGAGAAGCTTTTCTCGTATATCATTTTTTTCTATTATTTCTTGTTTGTTTATCAAAAGCAATATCGCTCCTGCCAAGATTAAAATAGCAGTTACAGATTCAATTACTCTCCATATCCCGCTCTTATTCATTTTCACCATACCCTCACAATAAAATCTGCAAAGACAATCTTCCCCATTTTATCAGGACTTATATTTCGCAGAACTTCAATTCTTTTACTGCTGGAAAAAACAGCAATTCCTTTAGGAATGCTTATATTAGGCTCTATTTTATCTATGTTATCAAATAATATTCCAAATCCAAAATTAACCCTATTTGGAAGATTAAAAGACTGCTTAAGTCTTTGATAATCATCGCCGCTTCTCTCATAAATGTTCTTTAATTCAACAATTCTTTTTTCAGACACAACTTTAATTTTATTGGATGTTCCTATTTCATATAGCTCTTCTCCATTTGCAGGAACCAAAACATTACCATCTAATAGAGAGGGATTAGAATAAGGATCAATATCTTCTGAAAATTTTATAAGAGCAAATCCTTCATCCCCTTCAAATCCATACAAACTATCTTCTAATTTAATTCTTATTATGTTTGGATTGTTTAATTCTCTTCTAGAAGGTACATTCTCGCCAAGATAGTTCTCAACCCGTGCATTCTTGTTAACATCCACATCTCTAACCTCAATCTCCAAAACTTTTCCTATCTCGCTTCTGGTTTGAGGATTAAGCTTTATAGAATAGCTTTCTAAATCAACACTGGCATTCTTGCTAATCTCAGTTATAGCATATGCTAAAGAGGATTCTATCAATCTAGATCCTTCAAAAGGACTAAAAAAATAAAGTGCAAATATAACAAATCCTATAAATATCAAAAAAGATAGTATAACCTCAATATGGCTTATTCCCTCTTTATTCATGACTCAAAATAAACTTATAGATTTATATAACTTATCCTATTATTCCTTTTATGAGCAATGCTAAAACAGAGCTTATAGAAAAAATAAAAGAGAAAAAAGAGCTTTCCGGTTTAACCAATTCATTAATATCAGATATGCTGGAATCTTATTTAGAAAAATATAAGATTAACTTGGAGAATCTAAAAAATTCAGAAGCAAAAATAATTGTTAAAGATATCCGAAGAAGTCTAAGGGACATTGTTGGAAGATTTCAGAAGTCTATAAAAAAAAGAACGAATCTTTTAGAAATAGGAGATATCGAGACACTGTTAAAATCCCATTCTTCAACCTCAGAAAGATTAAGTTTTTATCCAAAATTAAAAAAATTAATTGATAAATTAAATGTAAAATCCATCTTAGATCTAGGTTGCGGTTTAAATCCAATCGCTTTAGCAGATAAAAATTTAGTTTATTATGCTGCAGACGTAAAAGAAGACGATTTAGAATTAGTAAAGAGATTTTTTGAAAAGAATAATTTTCAAGGAAGAGTTTTTGTCTATAATTTAAGAAAAATCTCCAATGATTTGCCAAATGCAGATTTATGTATTATCTTCAAAGTTTTGGATGTATTAGAAAAAAAACAGCACGGATTAGCAGAAAAAATCCTGAATTCTGCCAATTGCAAATATTTTCTAATAAGCTTTGCAACTAAAACCTTGTCCAGCAAGCCAATGAAATTTCCCGGAAGAAACTGGCTGGAGTCTATTTTAAAAAAATTCAATTACAAATATAAAATATTTAGCTCAGATAACGAAATATTCTATTTAATTAAAAAATCGAAATAAATTTCAGTCTCAATTAATAGTGAAAAATCATCTGCAAAGCTTAAATAATTCATAGTATATAATCTATAAAGGGTTAGCCTTTTTAGGTGCTAACCCTATGTTGTTTTTATTCACGAAACAACACTAAGAATTAAAAAAGAGAAAGAAGATAAACCTTTTCTATCAGTAAAACAAGTCTTTGAATATCATTGGTTTAACTATAAACTGAATAATAATCCAAGAAAGATAGAAATAGAAGAAGTTGAAAAGATGCTTTCATGCAAAAAGAAGGCTTTTATTTGTTATTGTAAGAAATGCAATGATTATGAAATTGTAAAGCCAGGATGCAATTCCAGGCTTTGTTCTAATTGCGGTAAGAGATATACTGATCAGTGGGCGGATAGATTAGTAGATAAAATAGCCAGGAATATTGTTCATAGGCATTTTACCTTTAGTTTACCGATAGAACTGAGAGAACCAATAAAGCAGAATCGATATTTGCAGAAAGTTATTTCTGATTCTGCTTATGAAACAATAAAGAAAATGTTTTCTAATTCTTTGAAGAGAGATGTTATTCCTGGAGTTATTGGAGTTGTTCATCCTTTTGGAAAATCATTGATATTCAATCCACATGTTCATTGTATTGTTACAGAAGGAGGCTATGATAATCAAGGAAAGTTTATTTCTCTAGGAAAATACCTTTCTTATGATGCTTTTCATAAGAAATGGCAGTATGAAGTTTTAACTTCATTGAAGAAATATCTTCCTAAGGAATTTATCGATTTTCTCTTTGATAAATATCCTAATGGATTTGCTGCTTATTTAAAGCCAGAAAGAATATTATCTTCTAAAAAGTTAGCACAGTATATTGGAAGATATGTAAGACATCCAGCGATAGCAAATTCAAGAATAACTGCTTACAATGGAGAAGCAGTAAAATTCTATTACAAGGATCATCAAGAACGAATCCACTATAAGATAATGTTAGCTGATGATTTTATCTCAGCTATTATTCAGCATATTCCTGACAAGAATTTCAGATTGGTGAGATATTATGGAGCATACGCAAGAAGAAAAAAGAATATTATTAAACAGTCAATTATAAGGCAGAAAATGTTGATAGAATTTGATAATAAAAGAGTATTTCATTGCTCAAAGTGCAATGAAATAATGGAAATTGTTTTGTTTTGTGATAAACCTCCCCCTAAAGATATGTCGAAGATAAGCAATTGGATAGAAATGAATATGAAGAACTATTTGGAGCTATGAGCGAAGCGAATTAACTTGTTCCAAATCTTCTCTTTTTGTGGATGCAACTTCCCATTCCTCCCAACCATTTTCATCAATAATAACTGGTTTAAGAAAAATTAATCGTGGATTGTATGCAATTCTAACGGCCTCAGCTCTTAGATTGGTCTTATGCTCTGAATAAACAGCTATAAAAAAATCATTGTTCCATTCCAAGTTTACTACTTTTTTATCTTTTTTTAGGTCAAGGAAAAAATTTCTTTTTTGTTTTTCTTCTCCTTGAATTATTCCAGAAGCTATGAAATAGAGTTTGCCTTTTTCTTCATAGTGGTTTTGAGAATAGAAATATAATTTAACCTTATATTTCGCAGTACGTTCATTATAGATATTCCATTTTTCTCTAACTTTAATTTTTAATGTCCACATACTAAATATAGGAATATTCCGATATTTAAAACTTCTTCTTTTTTAGAAAAAAAGAAGCAAATCTCGCTCACCGAAAGTTATAAAAACTTGAAAGATATATGATCTCTATGGAAATGATAAGCATACGAAAAGACGAATACGAAAGAATGAAAGCACAAGTAGCAATGCTCAGAGAGTTGGAAAAGATTGATTTTGACTTATTAAGGCAGTTCAAACAAAGTTTAGAAGATGTAAAGGCAGGCAGAATAAGAAGAGTTGCTTAATTATGCCCTATTAGTCTTTCTAAATATATTCTATATTCATCAAAATAATCAATAATGTGGTTGATAGTTGCTTGTTGGTCTTTTTTGCCACTTATTGCAACAATGAGGACTGATTGTAAATCATCATAAACTAAAAAATAAACTCTCTTTTCTCTAAGTCGTTTTTCCCTTAAATTTCTATATCTCAATTGGTCACTTGTATAGGGATTATCCCTAATTTTAAGAAACATTTTTTGGATGATTTCTTGATCGTCTTTTGGTAATTTCTCAATCTCTTTGTCAAAACTTTCAGTTGTATAAACACTATAAGCCATAATTCTAAAAAGAAAATGAACATTAAAAACTCTTCTTTTAGAAAAAAAGGAACAAAAAAACGAGCGGGCAATCTCTCACGATACTGATAGAAAGCTGTTGCTTTCCCACCACCAAGGTTTTTGGCTACTTCTCCGATTTTTAATAAAAATCTCGACTGCTCCAAGTGTTCGCAGGGACTTAACAAGGGTTAAAAGATTCCAGCTTCGCTCTACCGCTCGCTTCCATCCAAATTTTTCTCTTAATTTACAAAATCAAGTTTGGAGAAAAACTTCTTTTACCCCCAACGTTAAAGTGCTTAATTCTAGTAATGATGGTCTTATCATAGACATTGGTGATGCAATTGATTGGTGTAGAATTAATGCTAGTGCAGATGTTATTAGCATCAGCATTGGAGATAAACAAAATCATCCAGGAGCATCTGCTTGTCCAACATTAATAGATAATAGTATAAACGATGCTTATAATGTAAATATTCCAATTATTGTGGCATCTGGAAATGAGCAATATATCACTGGAATGAATTATCCTGCATGTTCTCCCAATGTTATTTCTGTTGGTGCGACAACAAAATCAGATGATATTGCAACATTTACGAATCGTCCAGTAGATTTAGATTTACTTGCGCCGGGACAATCGATTATCTCAACAAGATGGAAAGCTAACCAACTAACTCAGGGTTGTACAGCATTAAATAACGAATTTATGATTTGTTCTGGAACTTCGCAAGCAGCTCCTCACGTTGCAGGTGCAGTCGCCTTGCTTTTGGAACGAGAGCCTAGTTTAACTCCCGCCCAAATTAGACAGAAGTTAAGAGATACAGCTAAAAATATAAGTTCGTGGAAAAGAATTGATGTTTTAGAAGCAATCAATAGTTTATGCACATGCACGGCATGGAGCGCTGGAAGCTGCGGGGCAGCTGGTGGATGCTCAACTAACGAGAGGAAATATACGAGAACATGCAGTCCTTCTGCATGTGATGTTGAATCAGAATGTAGGCCTGATTTAAGTTGTTCGCCTTCTGGTAGTTCTGGAGCAGAGATTACTGTATGCGCAGCGGATGTAATTATACTGTAATACAAACTGCTGTAAGAAATTCTAAAGCCAGTGATAAAATTATAGTAAATGATAGTGCAACTTACAATGAAAATATTGTTATGAATGCGACTACTGCTTTTTCATTAGAATGTAGAAAAGGAGCAAAAATTAGCGGTTCTACTGGCAAAGGAATTTTTCTTAATAGGGTTGATGGGCCCCATGTTTCTGGATGTCGGATAGACGGATATATTTATGGGATTTATATCAATTCGAGCTATGGAGTAATTCAAAATAATACTCTATTTAATAATGGCGAGGGCATTTATTTGGATATGAATGTTGTTGATAATGATATATTAGAAAATATTATAAATAGTAGTAGTAATTATGGAATTAGATTTTTTACAACTAGCTGGGCCAATAGCGGCATAGCAAATAATATTGAAGGAAACACACTAAAGAATAATTTTGAAAAAGGAATTTGGGTTGATTATGGATTGAGAAATATCCTTAAGGGAAATAATATCTCTGGGAGCACCCATCCTGATGCTTATGGGATTCATATTCAGGGGCATAATACGAATGCCGACTTTACAACTACTAATAGCAATACAATTTTTAATAATCCTCTTGGATTTTTTATTGACGACTCTAATAATAACAATGCTAATAATAATGTTTTTTGCCCTTCAAACACGAATTATGATATAGATGTTTTTTCTAGTAGCGGGGTAAGCGGAGATAATAATAGATGTGAAAAACCTGGAAGTTGGAATGATGCGGGAACAATTGGATGTAGTTTCTTTTGTGACAATCCTCCAAATGTAATTCTACTTGATCCATTGGATAATTCAGTTGATGGAAATGGAAATGTTGATTTTGTATGCTATGCAGAAGATAATTATAAATTAGTTAACATAACGTTATATCATAACATTAGTGGAACATGGCAGGCGAATCAAACGAAAAGTATTAGTGGAACTACTAATATTTCTACATTTTCCATAAATAACATTCCTGACGGAAAAGTTTTTGGCTGGAATTGCTTTGCTTCTGATAATATGTCCAGAGCAAGTTTTGCCCCTAATAATTTTAGTATTAATATAAGTATTATTCCAAACGATACTCATAAATTCTTAATAAAAAACGTTTTTGGAACAAATATAGCATGGTTTGGCAACTTAGGCAATGTTGTTTTGAAAGGGGGATGTGTCGCGCAATCTGCATGCACAGCATCTTCTAATTCATTTATTATTGCTAATAATAGTGATAGCACAGTTGCCTATATTAATTCAACTGGAGATTTATGTGTTGAGAGGGGAGATTGTACTGATTTATCTGCAAGTTGCAATCCAACAAGGAATGCATTTATTATTAAAGATTCTTCTGATAAGAATGTCAGTTATATTGACTTCAATGGAGATTTATGCTTAACAGGGAGATTATATCAAAATTCAAATCCATAAATTTAAAAAGATAAAATATCATATAAATAAAGGAATAAAAAAGATAGGATCTTGGCTTTTGGAGTTACCAAAAAATAAATTCTTTATGTTATCTCTTATTTTTATTGTGACTTCATTAATTGTTGTTTTTGCAGGAAATGTTATTGTTAAAGAAGGAGAACTTACAGCTGAATCTTCAGTGAATATAAAAGGTGATTTGACAGTAGAAAACAGTTCTAGCCACTCTTATGATATTATTCTTAAGAACAATAATAGCGATTCTGGTAACATAAGATTACAACAGAATAAGAACTTTCGTTTTTTCACACCAAAATCATTTGAAATATCCTCTACCGACACGACAACTTCTTCTATAACTGGGAGCTTTTATAAGAATTCTAATACTAATAGAACAGGAGACACAAAACTAAGGGTTTATGGTGATGGTACTGGAAACGAATACCTCGAGGTATATCATGATGGTTTTGATGGAAGAATAGAAAGTGCGAGTGGAGACCTGCAGATAAGTGCAAACTCTAGTAAAGTAGGTATTGGAGTAACAAACCCAAGCACAGAATTAGAAGTTGCAGGGAATGTTACTATAACTAATTTAGCAGGCAGTGGCAATGCTTATGTATGTGTTAATTCTAACGGAAAATTGTATAGAAGTTCTAGTGCGTGCATATAAATACCATATTAATTATAGCGATCTTTATTCTGAAAAAAATATCCTATGCTCTTGCCACAAGAATAAAGCTAAAACCATATTATGCTTCTTGTTAGAGAAGTCAGACTTCGCGCGTCTTACTTTTTCCCTTGGTTATGGCAGGGTAATTTTAGTTTCTGGCGAAGCCACTATGAAAGATTAAAAGAATTCTAAACCAAAGAAAATAATTTAGCCCAAAAACAGATTAGCCCCAGTAGAAACTAAAAATGCCGTCACAGCAAGTATAAAAGAATGTTTAATACCTGCTTTTATATTGCCTTCAGCAAGCTTGCCGATAGTCATCCCTGCCAAAAATCCCTGCGCTATTAAAAGAAATAAGAAAGGCCTGCCTAGTTGCTGTGCATTAAAGCCATCTTCAGAAGCTGCTTCAGCAGCCGGTATAGAAGTAAGATCGTCCAAAGTAAAATCTCCTAAGCTCCCAGCGCTTCCTGCAAGAGGGAGAATATGAAATTGCATAATAAGCATAATCCCAATAAATATAAAAAATATTATATATCCTTGCACAACAAGACTATATACAGCAGCCCTTCTTTCTTTCTTTAATTTATCAGCTTCATATATAGACTTTGCAACAGATTCCAGAATATAGTCAATCTCACCCCCTGCCCTTTCAGCTTCTCTTATTAATGCAACAGCTCTTTTAACTACACTGCTTCCCACATCTTCAGCAAAAGTCTCCAGCGCTTTCCCAACAGGAATCCCTAAAGAAATTTGATTAGCTAATTTTTCAACATGAGGGGTTAATTCGCCATAATTCTTCTTTTTTATATTAACAATGCTCTTGCTTACAGGCGTGCCAGTAGCGACACTTTCTGCCAAATTTCGAGAGAATTCTAAAAACATCTCTGTTATTCCTTGTTCCTTTTTATTTTCTAGAACAATTCCTATAACAAAAGGAAGAAATAAAATAGTAATAGATATCCCAAACAAAAACAAAAGCAAATTTAAATCTCTTCTTATTGCATAATAAACCACGTCTATTATTAGGAATACAACTGCGGAAATTATACCAAACCAATGCATTCTTTTAAGTCCCATTTTAGTATGAAGGCTGATTTAAATGAACGAATATAAGAAATACAATGTTTATAGCACTTATGACAGAAATAATTAATAAAGTTAGCTGTCCTGTCGATAGCCCAATATCAAAATTTCCCAAAGTAAGCATAATCAGAAGCAGCATTAGTATCATTGGAGCCGCAATCACTACGCTGATATAAATATCCATAAAAGTTTCAGCAGTTTTAGAATATTTCTGTCTTTCCAGGCGATAATCTGCTAATAAAGTTTCAGACCTCTTATTAAAAAACTCACTAAGGTCTCCGCCAGAAGTTATTGTTGTAGACAAGCCAGAAAACAATTCAGCAAGTTTTATGCTAGATGTCGTAGCAGCAGCATTATTCAATGCAGTAACTAGATCATATCCATACAAATTAATTTGGTTTAGAACCTTCCTTATCTCCTTTCTCAGATGAGGATACTCCTTACTTAGCCCAATTATTCTAAAGATCTCACTAGGTTGAATTCCAGATCCAGAAATAGCGCTCATATGGATTACAGCAAATGCCAATTCCTGATTTATTCTTTTAGCAAGAGATTTTTTTTCACTTACAGGATAATAGTAAAGAATTGTAAAAACAAGCAATGGAATAATGAGGGGGATCCAAAATATCTGAAATAGCCTATTTAAATAATTTCCCTCATAAAGAGTAAATATCGGCCAGCTTAAGCCAATATTAAAGAAAAATAATAGAGAAGTAATAACTAAAGAGACAATTATAGAAAAAAATACAGTAGTATATATTAGTGCAACATATGACCGAGATAAAATATCTATATTTGCTTTTTGCAACTCTTTTGCAAGTTTTTTATAGTGCCCCTTATTAATTGCTTTTAGAGCCCTATTCCAGAACATTTTATTGGATAACTTTAAATAACCTCTAGCAGCCTTAAACTCAGTATATTCTTCTTTAATTTGATGTCCTCTTTTTCTCAGTCTTTTTATATACATCTCTCTAATGCTTAATTCTTTAAGTAGCAGCTTCTTTTCTTTAGAAGGAATAGTTATATGAAATTGACCTTCACTTCTCGCAAAATTTATTCTTTCTAATTTCTTTGTATATGAAGACCCTCCAGAAGCCTGATCCTTATCAAAAGATATTTCATTTAATAGAGCAGGAATAGAATCATTTACAATTCGCATGCTTTCCCTAAGAGAACTAATTGCATTCATCAATAATTGTCTTTCTGTCGCTCCAGCAGAATCCAATTTCTCTGTATATATAGAAATTTCTCTAAGCATGCTAATTTCACTATCTATATTTTTCTTTATGTCCTCAATCATAGTAGCTTTTTCAGATGCCACTGAAATTGCAGAATCTCTTTTTTAGTAGTATTTAGCATTTCAATATCTTTTTTTTCTTCAGCTTTCTCTAATCTGGATACAGCATCTTTCATACGGCTTAAAAGTTGAACTATAAGGCTTATTTCCTCTTTCTTCATATTCAATATAACTAAGAATCATTTATATACTTTTCAATTTTAGTTATCCCTGAATCCCATATTTAGTAAGAACTTCTAAAGAGTTTTTATAATAGTCATTTATAATCTTGCCAACCTCATCAAAGCCAAAGATTCTTTGTCTATAAAGCTCGTACAATAGTCTCGCCCTGATCAAAAGCTCAGCTTGCAGTTTAACCAATGGAGTTCCTTTTCTAACAGATATTTTCTCAAGCACCTTGCTTTGTTTTTTAAAGTAAAATCTATCATCGTTAGGACTCCAAATAAAGGGTGTATTTATTAAGGCAGTGCCATCTCTATTTACGTTTACTATCTCAACTATTTCTCTGACTCTTCTTGTATCTTGCTTTTTTACAATTGCATGAGTTGCAATAACTACACAATCCAGCGAATTTACTAAAGTTGGCGACAATTCTATAGGAGGAGTTTGCAGTCTTCTTATCAAAGTATCTACAGAATCCGCATGAATAGTACTTAAAGAAGAATGTCCAGAAGCCATCCCTTGAAACAAAACGAATGCTTCCTTGCCCCTCACTTCCCCCACAATTAAATAATCAGGATTTTGTCTGAAGGAGCTCTTAAGAAGAGAAAATAAATCTACCTCTCCAATCTTTCCTATTCCTATGGAAGTTCTGGAAACAGCAGGGAGCCAATTCTCTCGAGGAATATTTAATTCGCGCGTGTCTTCTATGCTTACGACCCTCGCTTCCGGCGGAATAAAAAACGCAATAGCATTGAGTAAAGTAGTTTTCCCGGATGCAGTTCCGCCAGTGATTAAAATATTCGCTTTATTTTCAATTAAAAGCCAGAAATAGGCAAGCATTTCAGGGCTCAATGTTCCTAGCGCAATTAATTGCGATGGTGTCCAAGGCGTACGTGTAAACTTTCTTATGCTAAATGTAGGCCCTCTAGAAGTTACATCTTTTGTGTATGTGGCATTAACTCTAGACGAGTCGGGTAAAGATCCATCAAGCAAAGGCTGGGCATAAGAAATATACCTCCCTGACCTCTGAGCAAGTTTCTCAACAAAGCTCGCCAATTTATCAATATCCTTATATATAATATTCGTTCTTAAATTTCTATAAATTCTATGGACAATGTAAACAGGCGTATTTGCACCGTTGCATTCTATATCCTCAATAAAATAATCTCTTAATAAAGGGTCTATTTCATTAAGCCCGATAAAATCTCTAAATAAATAATAAAATATCTTATCATAAGAATCTGCCCCAATCTTTATATTTAATTCATCAATCAATAGCCTTGCAGTTTTATCAATATATTCCGCAGTCGCCTCAATAGTGTTCTCAAGAGCAACATTTACGTTAATAAGCTCAAGCATAGCATTTTCAATTTCTTGCAAAGCGGTCTTTTCAAAATCCTGCAGGAAAGGTTCCTCTACTTCATAAAGAAGCTCGCTCAACTTATTATCCCAATATATATGTGATGATGCAAATGGAGGAATTAGCATGTATCTTATATCTAATTGCCTTTTATCCTTCACTCTTGGCAAGGAAGGGATAGGAGGATTAAGATTAATTGTTACTACCATATTTCAAATAAAACTCCTTATTATATAAAATTATCTTAAAGTTGTGTGATATCAATTCCATAAGCTTTATCCCCCTGCGCATTTATATCTTTTATTCCTTGATTTTCAATAGCAAACTTGTAAGGAATAGTAGAAGGATTGAACTTTTTTGTATTCTGCCCGCCATCAAAAGTCAAATCAGTCCCTAAACCATATTGCAGTGTAAGATTGACGCTATTAGTTCTTCTATCTTGTTCAGTCCTAAGCACAACTCTTCCCAATGGAATATTAATGCCTGGCTGGCTGTAGGGCTTTGTCAAATCCCGCAAAACAAAAATAATCTTATTCATTTCAGAATCTATATATAATGAACCCCTTTGCATGCTAAATTCAATAACTCTTTTATTGTATTGTCCTGTTTCAATTACTTCCTTAATCTTGCTATCAAATAAGTTTAAAGAAATAAGCGCCTGTTCAACTATAATTCTGTCTTTCCTCTCATTTATTTTTGGAATTATAAAAGATAAAACCAGCCCAATTAGAACAAGCCCAATCAAAATATATATAACAGTTTCCAGCCATACCTGTCCTTTTCCTTTAATTTTTCCCATTTTAACAGTCAATCATTTTTATTGAATCAGAAACATCACACACTCTTCCGCCTTCTAGAACAGGATACACTTCCACTTTTTCATAATTATAATCTGAACTATAATTATAGCTTAGTGCAGAATATCTTCCTCCAGGACTAGGAACAATTATTTTGCCATTGCCTACATTATCAAACATTGCCAAATCACCTGCAGGATCACCACTCAATCCATCAACACTAATTGCATTGCCTCCGCCTAAAAATCTAAGTTTAAAACCCAAAACCTTTTCAGAGCTTGAATTATCCGCCCTTGCCTTTATTGTCAGGAGATATATATTGTTATTATTATCATAACAGTTATAATTAAAAGATTCATCAAATGCAAAATAATCCCTGAATTTAAAGCATTCTGTACTTTCTAGAGATTTATCTGTAAAGGGAATAATAAAATTAGCCACAATTGCAACCGCACTTATAGTCAAAAGTATAAGCAATACACTTGCAACAATCGCAGATAATCCTCTTTTTTTTATTTTCATATTAATTTAGGCGACAACTTCTGCTAATTCAGCAAACTCATCAGCACACACATGCTGTTTTTTATAATCGCCTGTTTCTCCTAAAATTATTGGAATAACAATAAATTCATCTCCTACATTAATGCTGCCTAAATTGAAATTAAGGCTTCCGCTAGCTCCATTAGCCAGACCCCTATCAAAAAATCCTGCGCCAATTTTTTCCTCAGAACCGCTAATTTTTCTTCTAACCTCTAGGCCATAAAGAGGAACATTTCCTAAATTATTAATGTTAATCTTGCCTGTTCTTTCAACTTCAGCAACGAATTCAATATCATCGCAAAAAGATTCTATGGCTTCAGGCCCTCCTCCAAGGTCTTTTTGAATTTTTTCCCCAACCCATGTCCTAGCCCAAAGAAATATTATTATGGCCAATACAAAAGCTATAGATATCAGCAACACTGTAGCAATAACAGGTGATAATCCTCTTTTATTTACTAAAGCCATATTTCTAGTAATCTATCTTTATTTAAAAACTTAATCACATTAACAAGTTTGTACGGTTTTTTTAGTTATATACTCAAATGCAGAATAAGCCGCTGTACATCCCTCAGCAACCCCTGTAATTGCCTGTTTAAATGGCTTATCAGCAACATCCCCTGCCGCATATATGCCATGAATATTAGTTTCAGAAGTTTTATGGTCAATTATAATCTCTCCATCTTCATTCAATTTCACTCTTAATTTTTTAGCTAAATCAGATAAGGGAATATGCCCTATAGCAACAAAAACACCGTCCACATCTAATTCTTTAGTCCCTCTATATTCTCTATCTAAAAGGACAGATTTGACAAATTTATCCCCTTTAACCTCAACAATATTTGTTTTATTCATAATCTCTATATTTTTTGTTGCTAAAACACGGGCCATGTTAATCGGTTCAGGATGTATTTGCTCGCCCCTATATATAATATAAACTTTTTTTACATGTTCTGCTAATACCAACGCATCTTTAGCAGCACTATCACTTCCTCCGACTAATGCAACTGTTTTTCCCTTAAATAATACTCCGTCGCATAAGGCGCAGTAAGCCACACCACGATTCTCAAACTCCTTGCTTCCTGGCACATCCAATTTTCTCCACTTTGTGCCTGTTGCAAATAAAATAGTCTTTCCCTCATATAAATCTTTATTAGTCTTGACAGCAAAGCAAGATTTTTTCTTTTCAATATTTTCCGCCTTCTCTTCTTTTATCGTAACAAGCCCATAAGACAAAGCGTGATCTTTTATTTTATCTGATAATTCAGTTCCAGTTAATCTAATAAATCCCGGATAATTTTCAACAATATTTGTCGTTGTAATAACTCCCCCAACAGGCAATTCGCTTCCGTGACTAGATCCCAAACATAATGTTTTCAATCCTAATCTTGCACCATACATGGCCGCCGCCAAGCCAGTAACCCCCGCGCCTAAAATAATAAGGCCATAATGCTTATTTTCAATTTTGTCTTGGCTCTTTTTCATTTTCATTTTAATCCTTTATTTTCAGAATCTCCCTCAATCTAGATTCATCAAAGCCAACAATAATCTTCCCATCGATATCAACAACAGGCACACCCTGCTGTCTTGATTTCTTTATCATTTCTTCAGCCTTCTTCACGTCTCTTCCAACATCAAATTCCTTATATTTTATCTTATGCTCTTTGAAAAACTCTTTAGTCTTCCTGCACCATGGACAAAATTCAGTACTATAAATAATTACTTTCTTAGCCATTTTCGAAACACCCAAGAATAAATATTATATAAACTATTCGTATACGCTGTTTATAAAAAAATAATGTAATTTTATGGTCAAATAGTATTTCTACCCGAAGCTAACTTTACAGCTCACTTTAATAGCAATATCCTCAATAGCTCCTCCTTGAATAACTTTTTTTACATCATCAGGCAAATCCATGTTTAATTTTAAAAACTCTGACATTTATACTTAATTAAAACAAAGATGGAGCAAAATTTAAAAAATTATCTAGAAAAATATAATATTAAATATGAAATATATCCACATGAAGCAGTATTTACAGTAGCAGAATCTAAAAAAATAAAACAAAAGATCCCAGGATTGCATACAAAATGCCTTTTCCTAAAAGATGAATATTCACACTTTTATCTAATCTGTCTCTCTGCAGAAAAAAGATTAAATACCAATCAGCTAAGAAAGAAATTCAATTTAAAAGAGCTATATTTCGCCTCCCCAGAAGAATTAAAATCAAACTTAAATTTAACTCCTGGATCTGTTTCCCTATTCGGCATGATTTATTCAAATTCTGTCTTTTTAATTATAGACAAAGATCTTTGGGATGCAGAATCAGTCGGATTTCATCCAAACATAAATACAGCAACAATAGTCTTAAATCACGAAAATCTTGAAAAGTTTTATAATTCTTTAAAAGCGAAAAAGGAAATAATAGAATTATAATGGAAAGAAAATTTGCGCTTTTCTTCGCCATCGCAATAACTCTTTTAATAGCCATAAATGCATCTATCTTTTCAACTCAATTCTCTCCAGAAAGAGAGGAAGTAAAAATTCAAAGAATAATAGACGGCGACACATTAGAATTAGAAGATAGTAGAAAAATTAGGCTTTCAAATATAAATACCCCGGAAAAGAACATTCCAGGTAGCGAGTTAGCAACAGCCTACCTAAAACAATACGAAGATAAAATAGTGGAAATAGAAATAACAGGTTCAGACAAATATGGTAGAGTCTTGGCAAGAATTTTCGTTCCAGATTATTTAAATCTTGAATTAGTAAAAAGAGGACTTGCTGTAAAATATTTAGTTAAAGAAGAAGAAAAAAAGCTTTTTGCAGAAGCTGAAGAGTCAGCAATTAAATCTTCATTAGGAATCTGGAAAAAATCTCCCTATTATAATTGTTTAGAATCATTTATAAGCGAGAAAGAGGAGATTGTAACAATATCAAATAAGTGCAATAAACTTAATATAGCCTCATGGATTCTAAAAGATGAAAGTAGAAAGCTTTACGTCTTCAAGGAAATAGAATTAGGAGTAATAAAGCTTCATACAGAGCAAGGAGAGGACAATGAAACAGATATATTCTGGAATTCTAAATCAGATATCTGGAACAATGACAGAGATACATTGTATATGTACGATAAAGACTGGCAAATTATTCACTATAATTCTTATGGCTATTAGTCTTTTCTTTATTTCTATCAATAC
Source organism: Candidatus Woesearchaeota archaeon (assembly GCA_964362915.1). Taxonomy (GTDB): domain Archaea; phylum Nanobdellota; class Nanobdellia; order Pacearchaeales; family GW2011-AR1; genus JAUSIK01. Next base: position 33,133 of record CAYIGH010000002.1, read on the forward strand.
TTCGTTAGCTTTAGAATTTCAATTAACATCCCCAGAATCAGTAAATGCAAAAGAATCTTTTACAGTTTCTATAGAGGCTAGTACATCTGAAAAATATGATGTAAAAATAACAGTCCAGGATTCTAATAAAAAAATAATATCAGAAATCTACAATGACGGCTGGAAAAATCCATATTATTATTTAAAATCAATCTTTTCAGACCAAAAAGAATTCAAAATCAGAGTTACAGGGAATCCAGGAAAATATGATATTTGTGCAAGATTAAGAAAAACAGGAAAAACAAGTTTTACAGAGCAATGCAAGGAAATAAATGTAAATCAGGCAGTCAATCCTGATTCAGACATAGAAGAGAAATCAGAAAAGAAATCATCAAAAAAATTAGAAGAAGATTCAGATGAAGATGACGATGAAAACGACGAAAAAGATAACGAAGACGAAGAAGATGAAGACCAAAAAGAAAATAACGTAAAATCAATTAATAATTCACAAACAACCAATAAGCAATATGAATCGTTATCATTGCAAAAAAAAGAAGAGCCAATTAAAGAAGAAAAAATAATATTAAACGAAAAAAACCTAACACTACAGGAGCAAACAACTTTTAATACAAAATACCAAACACAGCAAATCTATATTCTCTACTTCTTTCTAGCAGTTTGCATTGTAATAATTATTCTATTAGTGCTGAAAAGGTTATGATATTAATCTTTAAAAACACGAAAGTTTTAAATCCATTATGGATAAATTACAGGCAAATTTAATTCTTGAGATATTAGGAAGACCTAAAGAGCATATTTTAGAAGCATTAAACCAATTAGTTACAAGACTGAGTAATGAACATGGCATAAAAGTAATAGAAAAGAAAATTCATAATCCTATTGAAGTAGAAAACTCAAAAGACCTATTCACAACCTTTGCTGAAATTTTAGTTGAACTAGAATCCATAGATAATTATCTAGGCATAATGTTCGGTTATATGCCCTCTAACATAGAATTAATAAACCCGGAGAAAATAACATTAACAAATAAAGATTTTAATGAACTGGCGCATAAATTAATTTCTCGCCTTCATGATTACGACGCAATTACAAAAAAAGCCCTGATAGAAAATGAGATATTAGCAAAAAAGATGCAGGAAGAGAATCTCAAACTATCAAATCCTATGCAAAATAAGAAAGCAGAGCAAAAAACAGGAAAAAAACCCAAGAAAAAGAAATAATCAAGGTAATTTCTTCATCTTTGCTTCAGCATCTGCAACCCTCTTGCTAAATCCTTCTCCGCTCTTTGTTTTCCTATATCTTCTGAATATGTAAATTATAACAATTAAAAGTAGGACAGCAATAACATAGCCGATCCAAGACCTGCTTTTATTTTTCTTCTCTACAATACATTTGCCTATACAACACACACCATCTATGCTTGCCTTTATTTCTTTATCACAACTTTCTCCAGCAGAGCAAACAATACCCTTAAGTTCAGAACAATAATATAAAAGACTGCCATTTAAATAAGGAGTATTTGCTTCACTTTTATTTTCAGTAAAACTAATAACAACAGGCAGTTCAAATATTTTCTTTTCAACAGTTATATTTATAATTTCATTTATGCCTAATTTTTTTAAATTCTCTGTTATTGCTCCAATAAAACTCAAATTTAGCTCTATAATTCTATTAGCTTCAATTGTAATCTTTTCAGCATTAACAGAAAATATTTCTCTATTATACCCTAATTCAATATTCTCTATTTTGCTATTTCCTAAATTAACAATTCTAAAAGGGTATATGATATTATCGCTAACATGAACCTTACTTACAATTGCATTAGGTTCTATTCTTAATTTAAATTCTTGCTCAATAAAACTATTATTTATTTTATTAGCGATTAAATAAGCAGGCAGAGAATATTTACCAATATTAATTCTAATAAATCCATCTTTCTCTACACTATCAATAGAAAATTTAATTTCATTCTTTCCAGGTTTTAATATAACATTTTTTTCATAGGGAAAACTAACACTAATACTTTCTTCATTATCCTTATTTAATTGCACACTAATTATGAAATCCTCCCTAGTAGAAACAGCTCCTGGTTTAATAGAATAATCAGTTAAATTTCCAGAAACAGAAAAATTCTGCATGAAATCAATAGTCTGTATTCTTCCATTAACAATTGTTACAATATTTTTAATAATTAAAGTATAATTATTTTCATTTTGCGGAGTAATTGCCCAAAGAAAATATTTATTTTCTAACTTTTTCAAATCATAATCAAAAGGAACTAACACATGCCCTCTTCTAAATTCAACATTATCCGCACTAATGCCTTGCAATATCTCCCCAGATATCTCAGCAATAATTGTCTCATCTAATTCATAATTAGACTTTAAATCGCTTGAGATTCCAGATGCAAAACTAGAAAATAACAAAATAAAAGCTATTGTCCATATTCCTCTTTTCATAAATAACTTTATTGATTTTATTATATAAATCTGCCGTAATTATGAAAAGCATTTTTAACATCTAAAACTCTTTCTAATTATTTACTCATTTCCCTAAGCTTCTTCATGGTTTCTTCCATTTCCTTGTCTTCAGGAGACTTAACACCCTTAGTCTGTCTTAACATAGGTCCTGACCTCACAGGCCCTCTCTGTCCAGGAGGCCCATATCTCGGCATAGGTCTAGGCATCATCATTCCAGGAGACGCTCCAGGCGGCAATCTAGGCCCACCCCCCCTAACTAAACCAGCGCCCTTTCCACCCTTTCTGCTATATAGCCAGCTCTGAATTCTATGCCTGTAAATTATTCCTAAAATTAGTAATAGAATTAAAACAATAAAAATAGCTATCCATATCTTAGAAATTCCTGTCTTTTGTTCAGGTTCTTCAATTATTTTTTCTATGCAACATATATCTCCAGAATCAGGGCAGTTTTCAGTGCTGGACTCTTCATTATCAGAACAGCTTGTTTTACAGATTCCGCCAGAAATAGCGCATAAATTCTCTTGCTTTATGTTTTCACAAGCCCCCTCCAAACAGCAGCTTCCGTCAGCAGAAGGCTCTAATCTTCCTGTGCATCTCTGATTAGATGCACATATCAAACCTCTTTTCTCATCGCAAGTTGCATCAGCAAATCTTTTTGTACAGCAAACATTTCTAAAATTAGTGCATTCAAGATCTCTTAATATAGTTCCTCCACTGTCTAAGCAATCATCCTGTGTTTCGCAATAGTATCCTTCTGATTCACAAATCTTCCCTCCTCCAGTCCCTTCACCATCTCCTCCAATTACGCCTGATCTAGGCCAACCAGCATATAATACAAATGCTGTGTCTCTAATGTTATTATTATTCCAGCACCCTTCTTTCGTTTGAACACTCAATAAATAATCTTGTGCAGATTCAAATTCAGTTGCTCCTGTTCCAGATAAGGCAAGCATAGCAAGAGCACTATCATAAAATCTATTATAGGGGCCTCCTATAATATCCCAATATTTCCCAAGTTTCTGATTTTGAATAAGCTCATTATACATATCTTCTCCATTAGTTAGAATATATAGGAAAGCAGAAGGCAAATATCTTTGATTTTCACTTAAAAGAGCCACAAGATAAGGGATATTAGCACTTGCATCTTCTCCGATTTTAGTTAAAGCAAGTGCTGCCCACAATGTTCCTTCATAATCACACCTCGTTCCTGTAGCAAAACATTTAGAATTCACTTTTTCTGTTGTAGTTCCTAAAGATACGCTAGAATGCGTCTCAGATGAAACAAAAACAGTCTGTCCAGAACTTTTCTGATAAACTAATGCAGTTATAAAATCTTTATCACATGATATTTCAAATTCTTTATCAAGGCAATTATTATTTATTTTCAGCCAATATCCTCCATATCCTATATCAAAGCATGTTCCAGGATTTCCTTCTAATTTCATATCATCTCGCACTTTAATTTTAGATTCCCTTGAGTCATATTTCAAACTGCATTCAGAAGCTTCATGATTTTGAATATCTATTTCCAAATACCATATTAAATCCCTGGAATTTTGTGTCTTAGACAAAAGCCAGTTTTTTACTCCTTCTTTATCTCCTCCAATTCTGTCTAATGTTAATAAAACCTGTGCACTATCCTTTATAGTGCATCCTGCCTTTGGCCAGCATGCCTCATTAGTCTTTTTTTCCTGTTCAATTTTCTCTTTTAATTTATTTTCATTTCCTAAAGCAAGAGTTCCAAAAACAGCATCCTGCAGAGAAAAAGAGGTTTTTGATTCTATCTGATTTTCAAGACATTCATAAGCTTTATCAATTTTGTCATCATCGCCAGCAATTTCAGAAGCATTTTGGCTTTGGCCTGTGACAATAAAAAATCCAAATGCCAAAATAGCAAAAACAAAGAATACTAAAATCATTCCCTTTTTCATCATTATACTATGAATCCTTAATTTAAAAAGTTTCTTAGATTGAAATTTCTTTAATCTTCAATATTTCTAACCAATTAATAGTGAAAATTCATCTATAAACTTTAAATACCGCAGATTATTACAAAAACAATGACAGAAACAAAATTCCAAAGATTCAACTGGAATATTCCAAGAATAAAAGCAAGTCTGCCAGAAGGCGAAGATACTGAAGAATTATACAACACATTTAATCAAGATATAAAAGATAGTTATGTAAATAATCTTAAAATAAAAGTTCTTAATTACGATTCTGAAACTAATTCAATAACAGGAAGTAATATCTTTGCCGTATCAAGACTATCTGAAATATTAAGAGAATATGGATTAAGAACAGCAATTCCTTCTGATGACAGATATGGTAATATCTCTAATTTAGTAAAAGGCAGATTTTATACAAATTTCAACGCTCTAATTTTAAGAACAGTAGGAGACAGCTACAAAATAAATGACGAAATAGCCAAAAACCTAGCTGAAAAAATAGAAAATAGAGAAGGAAAATTAAAACTTCCTTTAATGGTTGTAGCCCCTTTAATAAGATATTCTCAAGATAAAGAAAATTCATATCAGTTAGTTTTTGACTTATCTGATAAAACTCAAATCATAGAAGATGAAAGGTTAGACGGAAAGAAATATCGAACAGAAAAATTCAATGAAGTTGACGATTTAGGCCTGCCTTTATTTGATAGAAGAGGAAATAGAACTTGGTATGCAAGAGAAGATGGACTTGTGAGGCTTTACCTGGGCAGGAATCTCGATGCTAACTCCGACTTCGAGGATCTTGCTTACTCGAGTGCCGGCGGTCTGGTAGTTTTAGTTTCCAGCTTTGCTGGAACGCAGAATTTTTTAGAGGATTCGTATAAACAGAAAGAAAGCGAACTTTATGTCAATAAATTACAAGAAGAAAGAGACAAACAAATCAAAGCAATAGAAGAAAGATATCAGAAAGCCCTCAAGATTCTTAAAGGAGATTAATTAAGACTTTCTTCTAACACTCCTCAATACATCAACAATCGGATTCTTCACTTTTGGCTTCTCGTCTAACAATCCTAAATCCTTATAGAAATTATCATTACTGTAATTAGGGGGCAATATTTGTTTTTTTTGTTTTAAATGCCATTCAATTTGCCCTTTAACATACCCTTCTTTCAAAGGAGGGTCATTTAAAGCATTCCACTCCCTTATTTTCTGGTTAATATATTCTGGAGAGAAATTCAAGCTTTTTAAAAAAGTCAGCAAAACAAACAAACCTCTTTTCTTGCCATCTTTCAACCCCTTTAATAATTTTTTAATAGGTTTTGGAAAATCCTCCTCTCTAACATTACTTAATTCAATCTTATTTATATTGCCAGAATATTTTTTCTTCTGTATTAATCTTTCTTCTTTGGTATTTTTCATCTTCCATTCTAATGCCTTAGCTAATAATTTCTTCGCCTCTTCAATATCATTTTCAGGCAAAAAATCTCTAATTTTAATTCTTAAAGGATCAGCATCTCTAAAAGGGTCAAACCTTTCAATTTCATTTTTATCAACAACAACACTTGCCAGAGCACTTTTTTCATGCAGAGAATAAGGCATTCTGAATAAATGTCTCGGAGCTACTAAAACCAAATCAGGCATTCCGAATAGCTCCCCGGAAACGCCCTCTTCAAACTCATCTGACTCTTTTGCCTCTTTAGTATATGTCGCTTTATATTTTCCAGAAGTTTCTCTTTTGTCTATGGAAGAAACACCCTCACAAAAATCACACTGATAGTAATCCTCATGCTCAGCAACTTCCAAAACACCTGCACAACCATTCTGGGGGCAAACAAGTTTCTTTTTCGTAACCTTTATATCTTTTCTTCTAATCTCAAAGCTACATTCAGGACATCTTAGAGTTATAACTGTTCCTTCTTTAGCAGGCCTTCCGCATCTAGGGCATACAGACATAATAAAATCTTCCTCAGAAAGATTTGTTCTTTTTTTGATAACCTCAACTCCACCCATAACTTCAGAAGCTCTTTTATTATAATCAGGTCTAATATAATGTATTAAATATTCACATATAGCTCTAGGCCATTCAGGAAACATCTCATTCATTTTTTTTCCTTCAAATTCAGAAGGAAATGCTTTTCCAGAAACAATAATATGCCAGCCCTTGCTTCCACTGAATTTAACACGATAATTCTTTATTCCATGGTTTTCCAGAGCTTTAATTACTAACAAACACAATAATTTTGATAAATCTAAATATTTAGAATCAATATCAATTACAAGATCCCATGATTTTCTCAGCTCAGATAATTCATCTGCACGCATATCAGAATTAATCTTTAAAGGATCATGCCAAATTTCTTCAGAAGCATGGAAAGAAGTGGCTCCATTTTTAACTAAGCCCATTATATCTGAATTATACTGCAATGTATCAGGCCTCTTTCCAAAACTCTCGTAATATCTAGGCACAACCTCTCTTCCTTGAGAAAATTTCAAAATAGCTTCTTGTACCTTAGGATTTGAATAATAGATATGTGTAATCTTTTTAATCCTTGCCTCTTTTTCCTCCATAGTTGAGAAAAAGAGTTATGGCTTATATTCTTTATTGTATTCTTTTATTTGTTGAATAATTATTTCCTCTTTTAAATACATGCCTAAATCTAAATAATATTGGCTTATTTTTATCTCATTAATGGAATATTTATCTATTATCTTTTTAACATCCTATTTTTCAGCTTTCTCTCTTTTCATTTATTCAGAATAATAAACAAGATTATAACATTTGTTATACTATACACCACAACAAACCTTAAAAACAAAATACCCTCTCTAAAAAGATGCTCCTAAAATTAGAAAATCCAAGATTATTTGCCGATATAATATCAATAATTTCTGAATTAGTTATTGAAGTAAAGATAAAAGTGACAAAAGAGGGCCTGTCTTTAACTGCAGTAGACCCTGCAAATGTAGCAATGGTGCATTTCAAAATGCCTTCTGATCTATTTTCAGAATATTTAATAGATAAAAATGAAGTTTTAGGTGTAAATCTTGAAAATCTTAAGGCAGTTCTAAGAAGATGTAAGCCAGGAAGTTCCCTGGCGATTCAAAGACATGAAAATACTCTGAAATTAGGAATCCATGATAGAATAAAAAGGGATTTTAGTTTAGCTTTATTGGATATAGATGCAGAAGAAAAAGAAATGCCCCAATGGGAATTCAATTCTATTATTAAGCTAAATGCAGACTCTTTAGTTGAAGTTATAGAAGATTGCGCCGTCGTATCTGATGCATGCACATTTATAGCAGAACCATCGAAATTCATAGTTGAAGCATACGGCCTAAACTCTGCAAGAGCAGAGTTCTCTTCAGATGAAGCAGAAATCCATTCAGCAAATAGTATGGCGCGCTTCTCTTTAGAATACATGAACAAATTTATTAAAGGTGCAAAGATTTCAAGTCGCGTCCATCTAAGCTTTTCCAATAATCACCCCATGAGATTAGACTTCCCGACAGGAAATGTAATGCTTTCTTTTGTCTTAGCTCCGAGAATTGAACAGGACGATTGAAATGGAAGTTAAAGAATTCATTAAAACAATCTTGAAAGATGTAACCGAAGCCCTACAAGAATCAGATAAAGAAAATCAAAAATTTCGCTTCCATTTTAATGAGAACATTAATGATTATATCGATTTTGATTTGGCTGTAGTATCTAAAAGGACAGAAGAAGGAAAATTTGGTGCGGAAATTGTAGGAATTGGTGGAAAAATTCAAGGAAGTGCTTCTAATGAAATTGTTAATCGTATTAAATTTAGAATATGTACTTATGAGAAAAGATAATTATCTTTAAATATATGACATATTCTAAAATAAAATGGAAGAAAAGCTTCTAGTTCTTCTAATAGCTGACGGAATGTTTCTTTTAATTGGCGTTATAATGTCAACAATTCAAAATAAGTTTAAAATACCTGAAAAACATACAGATATAGTATGGGAACTAGTTAAATATCTCACTTCCGCAATAGCCGGATATCAGATTGGAGCAGGGATAATAAAATGACTAATTTGTTCACAATACTTGGAATAATAATATTCGTTTTTGGAGGGATAATAAGAAATAGAATAATTTTAGGTGTAGGGGTTGCTCTTATTTTACTTGGGGCTTTTACTTAAATAATCCGAAAGATCTATAAACTTCACATAATTAAATATTTAACAAAAGATGATAAAAACAACCCACAAAATAATTTTAGGCGACGCATTAAAAGTTTTAAAGACAATTCCAGATAATTCTATTGATCTAGTATTTGCAGATCCTCCATATAATATGTCTAAGAAAAAAGGTTTAGCATGGAAATATAGTAAACATGTAACTATGCAAGAAGATTGGGATATGTATTCTAAAGATGATTTCTTCAAATTTAATAAAGAATGGATAGCGGAATGTTTTAGGGCGCTTAAACATGGCGGCAGTCTTTGGATTTCAGGGAGTTTTCATAATATTTATCAAATGGGATTTATTATTCAGCAATTTCATCCTGAAATTAAAATAAATAATAGTATAGTTTGGTTTAAACCAAATGCCCAACCAAATATTACCTGTAGATTCTTTACAGAGAGTACAGAGCATTTAATATGGGCAACAAAGAACGGAGAAGGTAAAAAATGGAAATTCAATTATAAATGGACCAAAGATCATATTGAAGACTCATTAAATCCAAAAGGAAAACAAACAAGAAATGTTTGGAGTATTCCTTTAACACCAAAGAAAGAAAAATGGGCAGGTGAGCATCCAACACAGAAACCATTTGAATTATTAAGAAGAATTATTTTATCTTCTACAAATGAAGGAGATACAGTTTTAGATCCGTTTGTTGGCTCTGGCACAACTTCTGCAGTTGCCAAATATTATGGTAGGAATTCAATAGGAATAGAAGTAAATAATAAATATCTTGATATAATAAAGAAAAGATTACAAAAAGAGCAAAAGACTCTTTCGGGAGAAGAACCAGAAATTATTTTTGAGGAGTTTAAGGATTAATTTTCTCACATAAGTAAATATTATAATAACATATTTTTTCTATATATTATATAATTAATATGTAATGATATAAAATAGAAACATTTAAATAATATTGAATACCTATAATATCTAGATGTTCAGCAAATCAAAACCCAAAATAGATAGTAAAACATTAAAAGAAGAAAGATTTAAGAGAATTGCTAGTAGAAGAGTTCAAGAAATCTTAGATAAACTTAGACTTTTAGGAAATTGTGCAAATCGTGGAAATTATCATTATTCAGAGGAACAAGTAAGAAAAATATTTAATGCCATTGATGACGAATGGAAGAAAGTAAAGACTGAGTTTAATAAGGGGAAAAATAAAAACAAGGAGTTTAATTTATAAATGGAGCAAGCAGAAAGTATAGAATATGTAGATATAACCCCTCATAAAAGTATTCTTCCGAAGATTGGACGAGCAGGTTATTCTGTTGCACAAGCAATTGCCGAACTAATCGATAATGCTATTGATGCAACAATAGAAAATGAAAAAGTGTCAGTCAATATTAGCTTAAAAGATAATTTGATAGAAATAAAGGATAATGCTTCTGGAATGAATAAAGAAGAGCTAACAAAGGCTTTTAGTTTAGCGCATTCTAATAAAAAAGATAAACTTGGAGAATTTGGTCTTGGATTAAAGACTTCTTGCCAGAGTCTAGGAGGGGAATTTAGTATTTTAACAACTAAAAAAGGAGACAAAAATTTCTATCTTCTTGAATATGATGAGGAAGAATGGCTAAATAACGAACAACATAATTGGAACAGATACCCTATAAAAATATTAAATAAAAAAAATTCTAATGAACATGGAACAACTATAACAATTAAAAAACTTAAGGTTAGGATAAATTATGCTATTGATCAAGTGAGAAAAGATTCTGGAAATCGATTTGCTCCTTTCATAAAAAGAAAAGAAGTAGAAATTAAAGTGAATAATAAGCTTACAAAACCTTTTGAGCCAGATTTAATTGAAGGAACAAAAAATAATTTTGAGATCTCTCTAAATGGGAATAAAATAATTGGCTGGTATGGATTGATGAAAGAAAGTTCTCAGAAAGGGTTTTATGGTTTTAATGTTTTTAGAAGAGGACGTATGATAACCTGCTATGACAAAATAGGCATTCCGGAACACGCAACTGTTGCAAGAATAATCGGAGAAATTCATTTAGATCATATTCCAGTGACCCATAATAAAAGAGAGTTTATAAAAGATTCTCCGGAATATATAGAGGCAGAAGAAGCACTTTCTAAAAAATTTAAAGATATAGTTAGAGAGGCTAGAAGAAAATCAAAAGATGATAAAGTTACGACAAATGTAAAGCAAGAAGTTGACCTATGGAAAAATAGAATAGCCGAAGCTCTAAAGACAGAAGGGCTTAAAAGTCTTGTAGAACCTAACTTAAAAGAAAAGAAATCAAACCAAGAAGGAAAGAAAAAAGATGATATGGATATAGAGAAGAGAGCTAAATCCGAACTAAATACTACCCCTCCAGATTTAAGAGAAGAACAGAAAGTTAAACCAAGACAAAGAAATCCAAAAAAATTACATCAAAAAAGACATACAATAAATATACGAGGAAAAAGATTTGATTTTAATATAGAGTATTTTCATTTAGGAGTAACTGCCTCTTGGAAAACATACTCTTTGTCAGAGATAAATGGAATTTTAGAAATCGTGATTAATGTAGATTTTCCTGCTTGGTTAACTACTAAAGACACCCCATTTTATGTTGTTATGCTCGTTGGAGAAGCTATATCTGAAATATTATGCAAACAATCTGGGGATTATACGCCACAAAAAATTCAAGAAATAAAGGAAGAGATACTTAGAAAAGCCTCCGAATTAAAAAATGAGTTTGAAGAAGAAGTTGAACAAAAAAAGGACGAATATAGAGAATCAACAAGTTTTCTTAATTAACCTTAATCAATATACCATAAAGATTTCAGTTTAGGATTATGCTTTTTATCTTTTTTATTTTCAAATTTAACATATTTGGTTAAGGGGGGTTGCCCACTACAAACGCTCATGCATAAATTATCTATTTCTTTCGGATTATCTATGAATTCTCTCACCCAACCTTGAAAGAATAAAGTCGGTGGTTCAAATTTGCTTTCTCTATGGTAGCCATATTCTTGCTCAATAATAAAAAGTTGTGAAAGAATCCCTATAACTATCAAATCATTAAGGTAGTGTTCAAATTTTTCTTTTGATAGTTCTTTAAGTTCTTTCTCTGGATCAGCCCCATAAAAAATATTATCAAAAGCCAAAAGTAACTTTTTCTTTAAATCTGATCTACTTCTGACCCTTAGATTTAAGTCGATCATAACTCTAAGGTGATTAGGTCGAAAATTTCTCTCACCTTCTTTTAGCCATATTTGAAAATTCTTTTTAGGATCATAACCTTCAAATCTTTTAGATAGTTCAGAAGGTCTAAAGAGATAAATTTCTAAGTTTCCGTTCTTATAAATCATTTTATTTGTATCGAACGGCAATTCTTTAATAATCGTGAACGTAGTTTGTTTATCCATGTTTTTTAAAGAAAAATCTATTATTTAAACAGATCCCTTAGACGCAACAGAACAGTATCACCGCCAAGTTTAAAAACCCTCAAATCCCTCCTTATTCAGAATCTAATTGAAAATAAGATACAAAATCAAATGTACTTTGAAGTTCACAAATAAATTGCAGGGGGTTGCACCTCACAAATATGATAAAATTAAGAAATGCCAACATTATCATCACCAAAGCATGGAAGCTTGCAGTTTTATCCTCGCAAGCGAGCATCTAGATTCTTGCCTAGTGTAAACTGGGATACTTTAGAGACACTCAAGACAGATTCTCCTTCAATTCTTGGTTTTATTGCTTATAAAGTAGGCATGGCAACAGCCATTGTTAAAAATACAACTGATAAAGCCATGACTTTTGGCAAGAGAATAGCAATTCCAGTAACAATTCTTGAAACCCCTAACATGAAAATCTTTTCTGTGAGATTCTACAAAAATGGAAGAGTGATAAAAGATATTGTTGTTTCAAATGATAAAGAATTAAAACATAAGTTAAAAGTCCCCAAACATCCTGCAAGTTTAGACAAATCCCCGGAAGATTATGATGAAATTAGATTAATAGCTTATTCAATCCCAAAACAAAGTTCTGTAAAAAAAACACCTGATTTAATAGAAGTTGCAATTCATGCTGATAGTAAATTAGAATATGTAAAATCTTTAATAAATAAAGAGATTAGTTTAGCGGATTTTATAAAATATCCGCTATTAGATACAAGAGGTTTGACAAAAGGAAAAGGCCTTCAAGGTCCTGTAAAAAGATTTGGAATCGGTTTAAAAGCTCATAAATCTGAAAAAGGACGAAGGCGCCCAGGAAGTCTAGGCCCATGGCATCCAGCAAGAGTTACTTTTGTGACGCCGATGGCTGGCCAATTAGGCATGTTTACAAGAATCAACTATAATAACAAGGTAATATTTTCTGGAAATATCAAAGAAAAAGATATCAATCCAAAATCAGGGTATAAGCATTATGGAAAAATAAAAACCTCTTATATTATTCTTAATGGCTCTGTCCAAGGTCCTCCAAAAAGGCAAATTCTTCTTACTCCATCATTCCGCCCAACAAAATCACAAGCTAAAAAGAAATACGAGTTTATAGAACTAATAGGAGATACGAAATGAAAAGCTTAAATTTAGAAGTTAAATTATTAGAGAGTAAAGAGGAACTGGATAAATTAGAAAGAGGAGATAGAATTATAATTTATGCAGTAGACTATCAAAAGGAAAAAGAATATTTAGGAATAGCAAGCTATAATAGTCTAAAAAGAAGTAGCGAATCCAGTGTTATGCCTCTTTTTAGATTTATTGGAATCGTTTCTAAAGAAAAAGATATCTCTTTTGTAGAAATATCTGCTTATGAAAATGAGTTTCATATTAGAGATGGAGGGATATATACTAATTGTCCAAATTCTATAAAAATATTAAGAAAGAATAATAAAAAATATTTAGAAGAATTTAAAATGTTAAAGAAAGCATTTAGGAGGAATAAATGAAAGCCGCAGTTTTTGATATAAAAGGCAACAAAAATAAAGAAATAGATCTTCCTGAGTTATTCAACTCCAGAATAAGAGAAGATATTGTGCAAAAATGTTATGAAGCATCTAAATTTATAGGTATACATCCATATGCACCATATAAAGAAGCAGGAAAGAGGCATTCAGCTTCAGGCACAATTTCTCATAGAAGGCATGAATGGAAAGGCCATTATGGCAGAGGTATTTCAAGAATACCAAGAAAAACAATGTATCGCAGAGGAACTCAGTTCTTTTGGGTTGGCGCAGAAGTCTCCAGTACAAGAGGCGGAAGAAGAGCACATCCGCCTAAATTAAACAAGAGGTTTAGAAAAATAAATAAAAAAGAAGAAAAAATTGCAATTAATTCAGCTATAGGCGCTACAGCAAACGAGCACTATCTAAAACAAAGATATTCAACACCTATAAAAATAAATCATAAACTTCCAATAATAATTGAATTTCAAAATAATATAAAAACAAAAGACATAATAAATCTCTTAAAAAGTCTTTTGGGCGAATTTTCCAATATTGCATTAAAGAAAAAGTCAGTAAGAGCAGGCAAAGGCAAGCTAAGGGGAAGAAAATACAAATCAAATGCAGGTCTTTTATTAGTCAAATCAAGCTCTGAAAATATAAAAATGAAAGGCATAGATATAAAATCCGCTAATGAAATAAAAATCTCAGACCTCTACCCATTAGGCAGACTCGCAATTTATACAGAAAAGGCCTTAGAAGAATTAGGAGGCAAAAAATGATTGTAGTAGATATAGAAACATCAGGCTTATATCCAGAAAAGCATGGAATCTGGCAGATAGGTGCACTTGATTTTTATAATCCAGAAAATACTTTTTTAGAAGAAGCAAGAATAGACAATGAAGACCAAGTAGAAGTAGGCGCATTAAAAGTTACAGGAAAAACATCAGCTTATCTAAGAAATATAGGAAAGCAATCAGAAAAACAACTCTTAAAGCATTTCTTCACATGGACAAAAACAGCTAAAATAAAAAATCCTTTATGTCAAAATCCTCAATTTGATTTAGGTTTTATTACATACAAAGCAAGAAAATACGAATTAAATTATCCACTTCATCATAGAGCTTTTGATTTGCATTCAATAGCACAATTAAGATATAGCCAATTAAATGGAGAACTGTTGTTAAAGGAGAATCATAGCGATATGGGCTTGTCAAAAATATTAGAATTCTGCGGCTTAGAAGACAACAGGAAAGAGCACAGCGCATTAGAAGATGCAAAACTAACAGCAGAATGTTTTTCAAGAATAGCCAAAGGCATATCCTTATTTAGCCAATACTCACACTATAAGGTTCCGGGGTATTTAAAATGATATTAAAACCAATAACTTCAGAAAAAGCAGTAAAAATGATTGAAATAGATAATACTATCTTATTCGAAATAGAAAGAAAATTCAGAAAGCCAGAGATAAAAAAAGAAGTAGAAAAAGTCTTCTCTGTAAAGGTTGAAGCAGTAAGAACCCATATTCAGGGAAACAAAAAATATGCTTATGTCAAGCTAAATAAAAAAAATCCTGCAATAGATGTGGCAACTAAATTAGGAATGATATAAAATGGAACAAAACAAAAAAATAAAATCAGTAAATGACAGAATAGATTTAAATAACTTAAATGAAGGAGACGTAGTTATGTTTGATCACTGCCCACATAGATACAATGAAAGATATGGTACTCTGGTTGTTCTTATGAGGAGATCTAGGGATTCCATATTAGAATTAGCATTTGAAGAAGATTCTTTAGTATTTTACTCTGGTAAAAATAATAAGGGACAATTTGGCAGAGGAGGACCTGCAGATATTGCAACCGAACATAAGAAAGGTAAATCAGTTTTATATGTCTTAGTGAATAAAAAAATGTTGGAGTCAAATTTATAAAATGGGAAAGAACATAATATCACAAGCAAGAGGGCATGGAGGCCCAGCATACAGAGTAAAGAAAAGCGCATATAAATACAAGATAGGCTATCCAATGCAAGACGGAACAGCTAAAATAATAGATCTCATACATTCCCCTGCTCATTCAGCCCCCTTAATAAAAATATTAATTAACAGAGAAATATTCTATAACCCTGCATTCAATGGAGCATGCACAGATCAGGATATTATAATAGGGAAAAATGCAGTTATTGGAAATATCTTAATGCTAAAGCAAATTCCTCTGGGAGAAAGAATCTATAATATTGAAAGAAATCCTGGCGATGGTGGAAAAATGATAAGGACAGCAGGCTCATCAGCAATGCTCTTCAAAAAATATCCTCACAATAAAATCGCAGTTTTAATGCCTAATAAGAAAGAATTGATCTTAAGTGGAGACTGTCGAGCAACAATCGGAGAAATAGCAGGATCAGGAAGAAATTTAAAACCATTCATAAAAGCAGGAAAAAAGTTCTATAAAATGAAGTCTAGAAATAAGTTATGGCCTAGAACATCAGCTGTAAAGATGAATGCAGTAGATCATCCATTCGGCTCTGGCAGGGGAAAGCGTATTAAGTCTAAGATTGCAAAGAGAAATGCTCCTGCAGGAAATAGAGTAGGACATATAAGGCCAAGAAGGACAGGAAGGAGAAAATAAAATGTTAGAAAATATACCGCAATATATATACATAGAGGATAAGAAAGAAATATCCTCACTAAATATAGGCAGCCCTGTACAATTATGCTTTACTTCATCATTATTTGACGTTATGTGGACCGCATATGGAGGATTAGTTAATGATAAATACGCCTTTATGAGAAAAGAAGAAAATTCAGATAATATATTGTCTTTTAGATGTAACAGAGATAAAATATCTATCTGGCAAGGAGCGATACTCGCGAGTGAAGAAGAGCGCATAAAAAACTCATTTATATACAAACAATCTTCTCCAGAATATGTAGAAATGTTAAAAATGCTGGAAAGAGCAGGATTATAAGATGGCAAAACACAAAAAACCAGAAATTGTAAAGAAAGACTTTTTATACAGAGGGAAAACTTTAGAATATTTAAAAACACTAGATGTAAGAGAATCCGCAAGATTTCTGCCGTCAAGAAGCAGGCGTTTCGTACTAAAGAATTTCAATATAATTGAAAAGTTTATAAAAAGGTGTGAGAAAAAAATAGCTCAAAACAAGAAGATAAAAACACATTATAGGAATTTAGTAATAGTTCCTAAGTTAGTAGGATTGATTATTGGAATTCATCAAGGAAGGAATTTCCAAGAAGTCGCAATTCTTCCAGAAATGATTGGCCATCGACTAGGGGAATTTGCATTTACGCGATCTAAAGTTTTGCATGGAGCGGCAGGAATAGGATCAACAAAAGGCTCACGCGCATTAAAGAAATAAAATGACAGGACAAACAGTACAACAAGAGAAAAAACAAGAAGATAAGACACATCAGCACCACCATGAGGAAAAAACAGAAATGAAAGAAAAACCAATAGAACAGAAACCCACAGGGCACCAGCAAGAGCATAAAAAGGAAAACGTTCAGGAAGAAAAAAAAGAAGAAAAATCAGCTCAAATTCAAAATCAAGAAATAAAGAAGGAAGAAAAGAAGCAGACTAAAAAAATCCAAAAAAAGGAAGAAGCCATAGCAAGAGGTAGAAGCATTCCCGTCTCAAAAAGACAATGTATGTATATATCTCAATTTATAAAAAATAAAAGCATAGATAAAGCAATAACTGATTTAGAAGAAGTAATAAAATTTAAGAGAGCAGTGCCTTTTAAAGGAGAGATTCCGCATAGAAAAGGAAAACTTATGATGTCAGGAAGATATCCAATAAAGGCATCAAAGTACTTTATAAAAATTCTAAAAGGTTTGAGAGGAAATGCACTAATAAACGGCATGGATTTGGAAAAAACAAAGATAATATCTGGTTCAGCAAATTGGGCATCTCGCCCTATGAGAAAAGAAGGCAGGAAAGCAAAACGAACCCATGTTTTGATTAAGGCAATGGAGGCCGAACAAGAATAGTATGGCAGAAGAAAGAAAACCAGAATTAGAAGTAGGAAAAGAATATATGGTAAATAACATGAATTTTGTATCATCAGTAAGAGGATTCACAGTGGTAAGGGCAAAATATCTCGGTTATGGAATTTTAAATAAAGAAATAAGTCACCTTTTCTCATTTGAAAGAAATGATCAAACAGACTATTTTCTTAGACTACGGAAAGACAAAGATGAATTCATTGAATGTCACAATATGTTTATATGTCCTGATGACTCTATTTCAAACTCTCCCATTCAATTATTAAAAAATAAGCTAAAAACAATTCCAAATGAAGAAAGATCTCAATTATTAGAGATATTAAAACAATTAGGAGAACAACTATAAAAATGGAAGCAAAAAAATTCGTAGATTTTAAAAAAGAAGAATTAGGAGTTAAAGAATATGTAAAGAAAGAATTGGGAAAAGGAAGAATTAGTAACGTATCAATTGAGTATACTCCTATAGGCGAAAAGATTGTTATAGCAACAAGCAAGCCAGGATTAGTAATCGGAAGAAGAGGAGAAAAAATAGATATCCTTACGAAGATGCTAAAGAAAAGATTCAAACTTGATAATCCACATATAGAAATAAGAGAAATACAGGATCCAAGACTAGATGCCCAGCTGGTTGCTGATGAAATAGCACTTCTTTTAGAAAGAAAAGGCTCTTTAAAATTCAAAGTAATTGCTTATAAAATGCTCCAAGAAATTATTAAAGCAGGAGCATTAGGCATAGAAATTGTTCTTTCAGGCAAATTACCTAGTGATAGAGCAAGAAGATGGAGATTTGCACAGGGCTATCTGAAAAAAACAGGAGATCCTTCTAAAGTCGTGGATAGAGCACAAGCACAGGCAAAAACAATTGCGGGAATTATTGGCATAGAAGTCAGCTTATTGCATCCAGATGCGCCGATTCATGACAGAATAATTGTAGATGATGCTATGAGATCAAAAATAAAAATATCTGCAATAAAAAGCCCTGACTTGCCCCAGGAAAACAAAACTGAAAAAATAAAAAAAGTAACTAGAAAAATTAATAAGGGAGAAAAATAAGATGACTATTTTAAAATATAAGGATATTAAGAAAATGGACAACAAGGAAAGGGAAGCCAAGTTGAAGGAATTAAGATTTTCTCTTACAAAGTCAAATGTCACAGCAAATAAAGCAAATGCTAAAACCAAAGAAATTAAAAGGGCTATTGCCCGCCTATTGACATTCAATACCTTAAATAAGAAGGAGGTATTGAAAGCAAAGAAATAAACAATGGATATAAACCCAAAATTCGGTTTACCGACCGAATCAGATGTGTTCGAGGAAATCGCTAAAAGTGAGCAGCACATCAAGGTAGCAACAGAAAAACGGCGTTATGGCAAGACTATAACGCTAGTTACTGGATTAAGCAGAAACCTGGATATTAAGGGAATAGCAAAAACCCTTAAAGAGAAGCTGGCCTGTGGCGGCACTGTAAAAAATGACGTCATAGAACTGCAGGGAAACCACCGGAAGAATGTAAGGCCTATTTTGGCAAAACTAGGCTTTCCAGAAGATTCGATAAGCGATTAATCAGCATATCTGATAAGCAATAGAGGTAGAAAGAAATATGGAGAAGGAAAAGCAGCAGAAGGAGAAGAAGAAAGACATAGTTAGAACAATGAATATCCCTACTAGAGGCAGAATATTCAAGGGAACAATTACAAAGAAATTTCCTACACGAGTAGTAGTAGAATTCGAAAGAACAGTCTATATATCAAAATATGAACGATATTATAAGAAAAAAACAAGATTACACGCATATCTCCCTCAAGGATTAAACGTAAATGTTGGAGATTACGTAAAACTACAAGAATGCAGGCCTTTAAGCAAGATAATTCATTTTATAGTAATAGAAAAAATTTCTAAGGAAAAAATACAATGAAGGCAATAAACGCAAAAGTTACTCGCGGTTTGAATATAGGAAGCCACGTTTTGGCATCAGACAACAGTGGAGCAAGAATTGTAAAAATTACTTCAGTTGTCCATGGAAAATCTAAAAAAGGAAGACAGCAATATGCAAAAGTATCTGATTGGGTCAAAGTATCTGTAAGAGCAGGCAAGCCAGATATGAAAGGCCAAGTCTTTGATGCAGTAGTAATAAGGCAAAGGAAATCTTATAGAAGAAGAACAGGAGAAAGAGTCTGTTTTGAAGATAACGCGGTTGCTCTCTTAAAAGACGACAAAGGCAATCCTAAGGGCACACAGATCAAAGGCCCAGTGGCAAGGGAGGTTCAGGAGCGATGGCAATCTGTTGCAAAAATCGCTCAATTTGTTCTTTAATATGAAATCTTCATTCTCAACATCATGGCTATCTTCCGTTCAGCCAAGAAAACAAAGAAAATACATTTATAATGCTCCTTTACATATAAAGCATAAGTTTTTAAGTGCACAATTATCAAAACAATTAAGAAAAAAGCATGGCAAGAGGAATCTTCCCCTCAGGAAAGGGGATGAGGTGCTTATCATGCGCGGAAGTTTTAGGAAGAAAAAGGCAAAAATCACTTCTATAGAGCTTAAAGATTCTAGAGTTATTCTGGAAGGAATCCAAAGATCAAAGAAGGATGGAACCAAAGTCAATGTATATTTCCATCCAAGCAAGCTTCAAATTCAATCTTTGAATTTAGACGACAAAAAAAGACTTTTAGCCATAGAAAGGAAATTGCCAAATAAGAATCCTAAGCAAGAGTCTAAAGAAAAATCCATGGAGAAGAAAAATGCACTTAAAGAGACAAAAGGCAGCAATTAAGTTGCCAATTCCAAGAAAAGGGACAAAATATATAGCCAGAGCGTTGTCAAATCTTAATAATTCTGTTACAGTCGTAATAGCTGTAAGAGACATGCTGAAATTAGCTAGGACTGCCGCAGAAGTAAAAAAGATGATTCACAGAAAACTTCTTAAAATAAATGGCAAAAATGTAAAGGACTATAGGGAAAGTATAAGACTTTTTAATTTATTTGAAGCAGATAAACCCTACATTTTAACATTATTACCAACTGGAAAGTTCACTTTAGAAGAATCAAAAGAAAAGAACATAAGACTTTGTAAAATCATAAATAAAAAATTAATAAAAAATAATTCTATACAATTAAATTTGCATGACGGTTCAAACATTATTTCCAAGGAGCCTATTTCAGTTGGAGATTCTGTTCTTCTTGATTTAGCAGGCAAAATAAAAAAGCATATTCCTCTGGAGAGAGGAAGAGAGGCAATAATAATCGAGGGCAAATATCTAGGTCTAAATGGAAAAATAGAAAATGTGAAAGATAATTTAATAACCATCAAGATAGAAGAAAAAACAACAATGCTCCCCAAAAGGCAGGTAATTGCACGATGAATCAAAGTTTACAGCAAGAAATAAAAATGGAAAATCCATCAAGAAAGATAAAGATAGAAAAAGTAGTTCTTAGCTGTGGCGCCACAGGAACAGATCTGGAAAAATCAAGAAAGCTTTTAGAGTTAATCTCAGGCATGAAAGCTCAAATTCTTACATCAAGAAAAAGAATACCAAATTTCGATGTTCGTCCTGGATTAGAAGTTGGCACTAGAACAACACTAAGAGGAGAAAAAGCATTAAATTTATTAAAAAGACTGCTTGGAGCAATAGGTAATACCCTCTCAGAAGAACAGATCTCAGAAAATCACTTTTCTTTTGGAATAAAGGAATATATAGAAATTCCCGGTTTGGAATATCAGAGAGATATAGGGATTCGTGGTCTTAATATTACAATAAATTTCATTAGGCATGGAGCGAGAGTTAAAAGAAAAAAGATAAAATCAGGCAAATTACCAAAAAAGCAGCATGTGAGAAGAGAAGAAATAATTAAATTTATGGAGGAAAACTTCCAAACGAAGTTTGTTTAAGATGATAGATAAATCAAAGTTAATTGAGGAAAAAATATAATATGACAGACAAACCTTTAGAAAGAAAATTGATTTCAGGAAGAAAGTATTTAGTTGGCCCTGAAAATAAGGAAATGGTTTATTATGGAAAATCTCCTTATAATTATGAAGTATTTTGCAATTGGGAAATCTTAGATGGAGGACCAATAGAATGTCTTCAGATAGAAGCTAATAATTTTTTATTGAATGAAAACCATGTAGAAGATAGAACTGGAAAATATTTTGAGCGAACTATAAGATTTACAAGCCCTAAGCAATTAGGTCAAAAAGACAACAGCAACATATCATTCGCCAAAATGTTTGAAAGAACTGCAAAAATTGTTAGATGTGAATTAAGAGGAGATTCAGTAGAATATGAATTAAAAAAAATTCATGAAAGCTTACTTTATGTAAAATTGAGTGCAATATTGGAAGGAGGAGAATCAAAATGACAGCAAGCGACTGGAATAAAATATTAAGGCAGTTAAAAAGCAAACCAGCAGTAATGCAGAAATTTCTAAAGCATTGCAAGCCAAAAAATCGCTCCACAGGAATAGCAAGAAAAAAATGTGAAAGATGCGGCAGATTCGGCGCCCATTTAAATCAGTATAATCTAAACCTCTGCAGGCAGTGCTTCCGTGAAATTGCGGAAGAAATCGGCTTCGAAAAATACAGCTAAAATGTCACACGATGTAATTGCAGACGCGCTCAACAAGATAATGAATGCCAAGAGAGCAGGCAAATCAAGTTTGGAAATAAGCTTTCGCTCAAAATTTCTTATTTCAATTCTAGCCCTTGCAAAATTTAAAGGATACATTAAAGACTATAAACTAACAGGAAAAATACTAAAAATAGAATTAGGCAGTCTTAACAAATGTAATGCAATAAAGCCGAGATTTACATTAACAGTTGAGGAAATAGAAAAATATGAGAAAAGATATCTCCCGGCAAAAGATTTCGGCATTTTAATACTAACAACCTCAAAAGGCTTAATGACAAATCAAACCGCAAAAGAAAAAAATATAGGGGGGAGCTTAATAGCTTATATGTACTGAAATGAGAAAATTAATTACAGAAGAAATAGAAATTCCTAAAGAAATAAATTGCGAATATAAAGACAAATTTTTAATCTGTAAAAAGGATTCTATAGAGTTAAAAAGGATGATAAGTCTTCCCACAATTTCGCTCTCGATTAAAGATAATAAAATATTACTAACTGCTCTAAAGGCAGGCAAGTATGAAAAAAAAACAATATTAGCTTTCATAAATCACATAAAAAATATTTTCCTCGGCCTTAATGAAAAATTCATTTATCATCTAGAAGCATGCAACGTCCACTTTCCAATGACCTTAAAAATTGAAGGCAATAAATTAGCAATAAACAATTTTCTCGGGGAAAAAACACCCCGCTATGCAGAAATTCTCCAAAATGTCGAGGTCCAAATAAAAGGCAGCTCAATTACTGTTTTATCTCATGATAAAGAAGCCGCAGGCCAGACAGCTGCGAATTTTGAAAAAGCTACAAAAGTAAAAAATAGAGACAGAAGAATCTTTCAGGATGGAATATTTATTGTTGAAAAGCCCGGAGATAAAAAATAATGGCAAGAAATTTTTTAAGACAAGACTTCATGAGGCATATCAAACTAGGCAAGCATAGAAAGAAATTGCAGAAATGGAGGCGACCTAAAGGAAGGCATAGTAAAATGAGGAATAAAAGAAAAGGTTATCCAGTTTCTCCAGGAGCAGGATATAAAAAATCAAGAAATGAAAGAGGCAAAATTTTAAGACTATATCCCAAATTAGTCACAAATATAAAAGATTTAACAGGCGCAGATAAGGATAATATTATAATAATCGCAAGTAGAGTAGGCGCAAGAAAAAGAATAGAACTAATCAAAAAAGCAGAAGAGATGAAACTAAAAATTTTAAACATTAAGGAGAGAATAAAAAATGAATCTTAATAAAAAGAAGGAATTAGCAGCGCGCACAATCAATATAGGCAAAAAAAGAATAGTTTTCAATATAAACAGATTGGATGAAATAAAAGAAGCAATTACAAAACAAGACATAAAAGATCTCATTAAAACTGAAGCAATTATTATAAAAGAAATAAAAGGCAGAAAAGTAAAAGTAAAAAGGAAAACAAGAATAAGAGCGGGCAGCAGAAGGAGAATAATTATAAATAAAAAAAGAGAGTATATTAACCTTGTTAGAAAATTAAGAAATTATCTCAAAGCACTGAAGAAACAAGGAAAAATTTCCAAAGTGAATAATATAAAAATTCTGACAGAAATAAAAGCCAGGAAAATTAAGAACATATCTCAAATAAGAGATATGTTAATTAAGGAGCCAAAATGATAAAATTAAGAAGACGCAGATTAGAAAAAAGAACAGATTATAAGGCAAGATTAGCATTGCTTAAATTTAAGAAAGCGCGGCTAGTAGCTAGAAAAACAAATAAGCATATCATAGTCCAGATTGTTGAAACAAAACAAGCCCAGGACAGAGTTATTACAGGGCTGACTTCCCAAGTGCTTTTAGAAAAAGGCTGGCCTAAAAATGGCTCTGGGAGTTTAAAGAATAAAGCGGCAGCATATCTAGTAGGTTTTTTAATAGGAAAAATAGCTCAAGAAAAAGGAGTAAAATCAGCCATATTCGATATAGGGATGCATAGAAACATTCATAAATCCAGACTTTATGCCATTCTGAAAGGCGCAATTGATGCAGGATTAGATATCCAGCATTCAAAAGAAGTCTTGCCTTCAAATGAAGAAATACAAAAAAACGAAAAATTCAGAAATATAATCCATAAAATAACTAAAGAATAAAATGGCAGAGAAAGAAACAAAAAACAATCCCAAGAGCGTTATAGAAGCTGTTCCAGAAGCAGTAGAAGAATTAGCAAAAGAGATATCTACATCTGAGGAAATCACAATAAAAGAAGAAAAATTAACAGCCAAAAAAGAAGCGATTATATCATGGATACCCAAAACAAAACTCGGAAAGCAAGTTAAAGCTGGTGAAGTAAAAAATATAGACATAATTTTAGAAGAAGGAAAAAAAATCCTAGAACCAGAGATCATAGATTCACTTCTAAACATAGAATCAGAATTGCTTTTAGTAGGACAAGCCAAAGGAAAATTCGGCGGAGGAAAAAGACGTGCATGGAGGCAAACTCAAAAAAAGACGCAAGAAGGGAATATTATTACATTCTCAACAATGGTCGTTGTCGGCGATAAAAATGGGTATGTAGGTATCGGCTATGGTAAAGCAAAAGAAACGCTTCCAGCAAGGGAGAAGGCATTAAGACAGGCAAAGCTAAACATAATAAAAATAAATAGAGGATTTGAAGATCCTGCAGACACCGCAAAAAACGACCCCCACACCATCCCATTCAAAGTAGAAGGTAAATGTGGAAGTGTAAGAATTACTTTATTTCCTGCTCCAAGAGGGACAGGTCTTGCAGTTGCTGATGAATGCAAAAAAATATTGCGATTAGCAGGCATAAAAGATATTTATAGTAGGACGATAGGACAGACAAGAACAACATTCAATTTGGCAAAAGCATGTCTAGATGCCCTAATAAAAACAAAAAAAATAATAAGACAAAAATGATAATAGCAATAAGAATTTCAGGTTTAGTGAATATGTCTGGAGAAATGCAGGAAACGCTTTATAGATTAAGATTAAGAAAAAAATATAGTGCAGTCCTTCTAAAACCAACGAAAATAAATCTTAAAGTACTTAAAAAAATAAGAAATCACATAGCATATGGCGATATAAACAAAGAAACTCTTAAAGAATTAGTCGAAAAAAGGGGAATTTTTTTAAATAAATCAAAAAAAGCCAATATCGAAAAGATCGTGGAGAATTTAGAGAAAGATATATCATCTCCAGAAATAAAGCCATTTTTTAGATTGCATCCTCCAAGAGGAGGCATAGATGCTAAAAAACATTTCGGCGTTTCAAAAAAAGCAGTTTTAGGCGATAATAAAGATAAAATAAATGATCTTTTAAGGAGGATGCTATGAAGCTTAAAAAACGACATAAGGCATCGCGATTTAGGGGTTCTCACACACACGGAAGAGGATTTAAGAAGAAAGCAAGAGGTTCAGGCCATCGTGGCGGAAAAGGCATGGCAGGAACAGGAAAAAGAGCAGACCAAAGAAAAACCTTAGTGCTTAACTTATATGGGAACGATTATTTTGGAAAAGATAAAGCTCTTAGAAGAAAACAAAAAAATAGGTTGAATCAAATCAACATTCAGGAAATTATGCAAAATCTAAATTCCTATATAAAATCCGGAAAGGCCAAAGAATTAAAAGATCATATAGAACTAAATTTTAAGGGCTATAAAATTTTAGGTTTAGGAGAAGTAAGCAAAAAAATTAAAATAAATGCCTCAGCTGCATCAAAATCAGCTCTAGAAAAAATTAAAAAAGCAGGCGGAGATATAATAATAGAAAATGCGTAAAACAAATAATAAAAATGCCAATAAAGTGAATCTTTAAAAACCTCTTTTTTCTAAACACCATATGGCCCTTAAAGATATATTTTATAATCTTCCAGAAGTAAAAAAACCAATTGAAAAAAAACTTAGCTTTAACGTAAAGCTTAAATGGACAATTATAGTCCTTCTTTCTTTCTTTGTCCTAGCAAACATCTCTTTATACGGTGTTTCAAAAGGATTTCTAGATAGATTTGAATTTTTAGAAGTAATTTTAGGAACTGATTTTGGCAGTATTATCAGCTTAGGTATTGGCCCAATTGTAATGGCTTCAATTATACTGCAGTTATTAGTTGGCTCCGGCATATTAAACATTGATACAAAAACAGAAGAAGGAAAAAAGTTTTTTCAAGGATTGCAGAAATTAGGAGTATTATTTTTTATATTATTTGAAGCATTGGTTTATGTTTTAATGGGAGGAATACAAGCATCCCCTGGTTTCACAGGAATTGTTATAACTCAGCTTATTCTTGGCGGACTTGCAATAATGTTTCTAGATGAGGTAGCACAAAAATGGGGATTTGGATCAGGAGTTTCGTTATTTATTGTCGCAGGTGTAGCATGGCGTTTATTTACAGGTCTCTTCCAATTTATAGGAACAAATGGCGAAATTTGTTTATTCGACTTTAAAAATACTGCCTGTGCAGGCAAAATATTAGTTATAATTCAATCTCTAATAAATGGAGCCCCTACAGAAATTTATTCCGCAGTTGCGGCAATATTATTTACAGTTGTTGTTTTTCTTGCAGTTGTTTGGGCGCAGAATCTTAAAGTAGAAATTCCTTTATCTTATGAAAGATTAAGAGGATATAGCATAAAATGGCCATTACAATTTTTCTATGCATCAAACATTCCTGTTATTTTAGTAGCCGCTTTAGCAGCAAATATTCAGCTATTTGGAGGGCTTCTTGAGAACTGGCTGGGGCGCCCAACATTCATTGGAGGATTTTCTCAAGGCCTGCCAGTTTCAGGCCTGGCATATTGGATAGGAAACACTAATCTAGTAGAGGCGCTAATTAGAGGAAATTTCCAGAATATTATGTTCCTTCAAGCCCTAACTCATTTGTTATTTTACATAAGCCTATCAGCTTTATTCGCTGTCTTTTGGGTGAAAACATCAGGCATGGATGAATCGTCCCAAGCAAAAAATATTCTTGGATCAGGTTTACAAATTCCCGGATTTAGAAAAG
Organism: Candidatus Woesearchaeota archaeon; assembly: GCA_964362915.1. Taxonomy (GTDB): domain Archaea; phylum Nanobdellota; class Nanobdellia; order Pacearchaeales; family GW2011-AR1; genus JAUSIK01. The sequence continues at coordinate 60,303 of CAYIGH010000002.1, forward strand.
ATCCTCGTGTTTTAGAGGCAATTTTAAAAAGATATATTATGCCCTTAACAATTATGGGAGGCATAACAGTCGGAGCATTATCTTCTATTGCAGATCTTCTCGGAGCATTAACTTCTGGAACAGCAATACTTTTGGCAGTTATGATAATGTACAAAATGTATGAAGACATTGCCAGACAGCATGCTGTAGATATGCATCCTGCTCTAAGAAAAATGATAGGTTAATAATCAAATTTAAAAAGAACCTTTCTTAATTAAATATATAAAAAAGAAAATAAAATGAAAACATTAAGAATAGTATTCATTATAATGCTTGTTTCTTTACTAATAGCTTCACTTTGGAACTACATTCCAGCTATAAAGCAAGGAGCCCATTTAATTCTAGATCCTACAGCAGGCAGATTATTGAACTACAATGTAAATCTGGGAATGATATTCGTTTCAGCGATAATAACTCTTTTTATAACAATTGTTCAAAAATATACTGTAGATAACGAAACTCTCAAGCAATTGAAAGGGGAGCAAAAAAAGATTCAGGAAGATATGAAACTACTTAAGGAACATCCAGAAAAACTAATGCAGCTTCAAAAACAAAGTATGGAAAAAGCAGGCGAAATGTTCTCCCTTTCAATGAAGTCTTTCAGTTACACAGCAATTCCAATAATACTTTTTTTCAGATGGTTTAGCGATTATTTTGGAGCATTCAATCCTCCTCTAAAAATACTTGGCTTTCTCTCATGGTTCTGGGCATATTTAATCTTTAGCATAATTTTCTCTATCATATTTAGAAAAGCATTTAAATTGCCCTAATTAAAATTCTATTGTCAATAAAGGAGCAATATCTATATTATCTATTTTATATTTTGTAAAATAAATATATTCTAAATCCCCATAACGTATCCCTGACTTATCCCTATCCTGCTCTTTTTCCCATCTAAGCTTAGATAATTGGTAAGAATAAGAGCAACATCCATCTAATCCAACCATGCTAATTAAAAGCATAACCAACCCCTTTTCATTTAACATACTTCTTTAAGGCATCGCCTTGTAATCTAACAAGATTCTCTCCGTCTGTCTTTACATAAACAACTTCAAAACGCTGAATATCAAAATTTTTCTCCAAAATTTCTTTAAATATCTTAAATGAGAGTTTTATTCCTTCTTCGATTATCATGCCTTCTTTATAATCTCTTCTCAATGTCTCTCTAATCTTCTCGTCATTTTCTCCTATAGCATTTGCTTTAAAAGCAGTATAATTGCCTGTAACATCTGTTGTGTACAAATGTACTTGCCCCTTATTAACTCCCCCCAGCATAATAGAAACACCATATGGTCTTATACCGCCATATTGAGTTGACATCTGCTTTCTGTCAGCGATCATTCTGATAACAGTAATGGGTTCTATCGGAGAGTTGTAGGTAACTCTATTTTGTTGAGATAATATCTGCGCCTGATCAATTAGAACTCGGGCATCTGATAATATGCCTGCAGCAGTTGCAATAATATGCTCATCAACCTCAAAGATTTTATGGGAAGATTCGCTGGCAATTAATTTATCCCTAATTCTTTTATCAGCAATAATCATAATACCATCCTTGCATACAATTCCTATACTTGCACTTCCAAATTTAACGATTTTTTCAGCATATTCCACCTGTAATAAATGCCCGTCCGGAGAGAACATAGTCGCAGCTCGGTCATAGCCCATTGCTTGGTGTTGTAGTTCTGTTGGCATATCCATATTAGAAATTACCTCGATACATTCTTAGAATGTTCCATATTTAAGCTTTACTGAATAATGCCTTTTTAAAGCTTATGAATTCTCTGTCTCTATTTTTTCTCTCTAGCATTCTTTAACAAGTCATTAATAAAGGTTTTTCCTAACTTATTTAATTAAAATTACCGGGGTGATATAAATGAAACCAACCTAACAACAATGAAAAAAGAAAGAAATAACATAACCAGTTTTCTACCTCTTTAGACACCATCTACCTCTTTTCAGTTTCTTTCTTTTTTCTCATTTTTGATTTATAATAATATTTATATAATTACCTAAGTTCTAGAAAACATGCCAAAAGTAACAGCAAGAATTAAGATAAAGAACAAACATTATGAAACCCATGTTGACTTAGATGAAGCATTAAAAATAAGAGAGGGAAAAGGCGATATAGTAACTGCATTAGACTCCCCAAATATTTATTATGATATAAAAAAAGGCACATTAGCTTCTAATACAGATCTTAAAGAGGCATTTGGAACAACAAATATTCACGAAATAGCCAAAATCATTATAATAAAAGGAGAAGTTCAAAAGACTCAAGAATTCAGAGATGCAGAAAAAGAAAATAAAATTAAGCAGATAATAGACTTATTGCTAAGGAATGCAGTGGATCAGCATGGCAGACCATTTACAGAAGAAAGACTTAAAACAGCAATACAGCAAGCACATTACAATTTTGACAATCGCCCCGCTGAACAGCAGTTAAACCCCCTCGTCCACGAGCTTAAGAAAATAATACCTATAAAAGTATCAACAAAGAAAGTTAAATTAATAATACCTGCTAGATTTACAGGCCAGGTTTATGGTATTCTTAAAGACCATAAAGAATCAGAAGATTGGCTTGCAAATGGAGATTTGCAAGTTATCCTTAATATCCCTCCCGGAATCTTAATAGATTTTTATGAAAAGCTTAATTCAATTACCCATGGCGCCGCACAGAGCGAAGAAATAGCTGAATAATAAAATAATAAATTGAGGTGATGGAGAATATAGATTAAGATGGAAGTTAAAGAATTTGATGGAGATATAGATAGTAGGAAAGTCAAAACAATTATGAAGCTAACAGATAGAGTAAAACAATGGTTTGCCAAACCTAAAAATAAAGATACTCCAACTCCTCATTTTGAGGAAAGAAATGGTGTTCTTAGCGTGCATCAAGATTCTGCTGATAATACTCGGTATCGAGTTATGTTAAATCCCTCTTTTATTGGGAGTATAGCCTTGCCTTCTGGTCAAAACTTTCTCTCTTCGGAAAATGGCATCGCCGTCCTCCCTATGACCATAGATAATAATACCTATGTAATAAATAACTCTATCAGTGGTGCATATCTGTATTTACCTTTTTCTGGAGCTACGGTCTTAGTAGCTAAAGGTGTTTGGGGAGACTGGTTTCCTAAACAATTTTTTAATTCAAAAATAACTTTTTACACAGGAGCTACTTCTTACCAAAGCCCAAAAAACCAAAAACCTTAAAAACCCCAAAATCCCTAATGTTTTTGAAAAAGTAAAGACAGACATAGAAAAATTACATTATTCTTTTGTCTGAATAAATTACTATTACAATGAGAAATGAAATTAATGAGGCACACGAAGCCGCAGATATTGATTCTGATGCTTCTGGCAAAAGAAGAATAGTTGTCCCAGGAGAAGTAATTGCCACAGGCATAGATTTTCTCCCCGGAGAAGGAACAAAAAGAGACGGCGATAATGTAGTTGCTATGAGATTTGGTCTAGCAGAAGAAGCAGGCAAAGTAATTAGAGTAATTTCTATTTTCGGCGCATTTATCCCAAGAAGAAATAATGTTGTTATAGGGCGCATAGAAGACATAACTTATAACGGCTGGATAGTTAATATAGATTCTGCCCCCCAAGCATTTCTCCCAATAGAAGAGGTTCCGAGATTTATAAATAAAAATGAAATGGATCAGTTTCTCGCAATAGGCGATATAATAGCTGCCAAAATATGGTCTGTAAAGAATAGAGGCATAGATCTGGCTTTAAAAGGCAAAGGTCTAGGCAAGTTAGAAGGCGGATTCATCTTTAGAATTATTCCAAGCAGAGTTCCAAGAATAATAGGAAGAGAGGGCTCAATGATTAATTTAATAAAAGAAAAAACAAAATGCAATATAACAGTAGGCCAAAATGGCTGGATATGGATAAGAGGCCCAACAGTAGAAGACGAGATAAAAGCAAGAAAAGCAATAGAATTTGTTGCAGATAAAGTCTTCATCAATGGCCTAACAGAAAAAGTGGAGGAATGGTTCTCGGAGAATTAAAATGATGGGAAAAAGATTAACGTATTACATAGAATCACAAATAGTTGAAATACCAGAATCCAGCCCTGTTAAAGTAGCATGTAGTTTGGCTGACAGATATAGTCTAATAATGGGAGAATGGAATTTTTTAGCCAGAGACAATAATAAAGAATGTAGTATTGTAGCGGCAGGTATAGAACAAAACGGTTTGGCCATAGAAGTAAAGAAATTAGATGGAGATAGATATGATATAAGAACGAATCTCAATGCAATTAACAGTTACCATTTATCGCAATTGGCAAAATCAAAAGAATTAGTGAGGACTAAAAATTAAAATGGCAAAAGAATTCAAACGTCCTGACGGAAGAAAATTCAATGAACTAAGAAAAATAACTGCAAAAATAGGAGTGGTGCCAAATGCAGATGGTTCAGCACTTTTTGCTTTTGGAAATACAGTAGCAATCGCAGCAGTTTATGGTCCGAGAAGGCTACATCCACAGCACATGCAGGATCCAGCAATAGGAGTTCTAAGATGCAACTATGATTTATTGAGTTTTTCAGTAGATGATAGAAAAAAACCAGGCCCATCAAGGCGTTCTCAAGAAATATCAAAAGTTGCAGGCTGGGCATTAGAGCCAATCATAGACTTAGAGGCATTTCCTAATACAGTTATAGATGTTCAAATCTATATCTTACAAGCAGATGCAGGAACAAGGACAGCAGGAATTAATGCTGCATCGATGGCTTTAGCTCATGCAGGCATTCCTATGAAAGATCTCGTTTGTTCAGTCGCAGTAGGTAAGCAAGATAAGGAGTTTATAGTAGATTTGACAAAAGAAGAAGAAGACTTTAAGGAAGGAGAAGGGGCCACGGATTTTGCAGTGGCAAAATTAGCTAATTCAGATGAATTCTCTTTGCTTCAATTAGACGGCAAAATCCGTCCAGAAGAGTTTAAGGAAGTTCTGAATTTAGCATCAGAATCATGTAAAAAAATATACGAGGCTCAAAAAAAGGCATTAAAGGAGACAATTTCACAAAGTTAAAATGGAAATTTCAAATGTAACCCGGGAATATCTGGAAAAATTATTCAGCCAAGATAAAAGATTTGATGGTAGAAGTTTACTTGATTTTCGAGATTTAGAATTATCTTATAATGTCTCTAATAAATCAGAGGGAAGTGCAAGAGTAGTGCTTGGGAAGACAGAAGTTATAGTAGGAGTAAAATTAGCTCCAGGAGAGCCTTATCCAGATTCTCCAGAGGAAGGCAATCTAATATGTTCAGGAGAATTACTGCCTCTAGCATCTCCAAAATTTGAATCAGGTCCGCCTGGTTTTAAAGCAATAGAATTAGGCAGGCTTGTAGACAGAGCAATTAGAGAATCAGGCATGATAGATTTTTCTAAACTATCAATAGATAAGGAAAAGGTATGGACAATCTACATAGATATATATCCTATAAATGATGACGGGAATTTGATAGATGCTTCAACAATAGGTGCAGTTGCAGCATTAAAAAATGCAAAGATGCCTGCAATAGACAAAGAAGGAAAAGTGGATTATGAAATTAAAAAAGGCAGTTTGCCATTATCAAAAGAAACTTTTCCTTTATCTTTAAGTTTCTACAAGCTTGGAAATTCGATTTTACTAGATCCAACAAGGGAAGAAGAGGAAGCTTGTAATGCCAGAATAACACTTGGAATATCTAAATGGAACAAAAATTTAATGATCAATTCATGCCAGAAAGCCGGAGAATCCACTTTTAGCCAGGAAGATACGTCAAAAATAGCATCTCTTATTCCTAAAAAATTCGAGGAACTTAACGAAAAACTTAAAAAGTTCCTTTAGAAGTTTATATGATGAAGCCCAAAATAAAAGAACAATTTACGAAATATGAAATTGCACGTATTATAGGAGCAAGAGCATTGCAAATAGCAATGGATGCGCCACTTTTAGTGAAAATATCTAAAGATAAATTAGAAGAGATACGTTATGATGCCCTCAAGATAGCAGAATACGAATTCGAAGAAGAGGTCTTGCCTATAACTATTCATAGACCAACTCCAAAGAAAGGAAGGGATAAATTAGCAGTTATTAAGGAAGAGGTAGTTAGTGATGAAGAATTAGCAGAAAAAGAAAAAGAACTTGAAAAGGAAATAGTTGAAAATCCAGAAGAATACAGCCTCACTCCAGAAGAAGAAGAGATAGAATTAGAGCCAGCCAATGGAGCCGAAGAAACGCAGTAAAAACAATTAAAAACTTCTTTTTCATTTCTAATGAATGAATATAAAAGAGATTCGTGCAAGAAAAATTAAAGACTCAAGAGACGATTACACAATAGAAGTTTCAGTAAATGGCCAGAAAGCCTCTTCTCCAAGTGGCAAATCAACAGGCAAATATGAAACATCTTGCTATCACAATTCTATAAAATGGAATATCAAAGCAATTAATTCTCTAAAAATTCCATTTAAAATTTTTACTTTTAACGATTTAAAGAAAGTTGAATTTCTAATCGAAAAAAAATTTAATTTAAAAGATCCAAAACAATTCGGAGCAAATGCACTTTTTGCTTTAGAATCAGCAATTTTAAAGGCATTAGCTAAATCACAAAATAAAGAATTATGGCAAATAATCAATTTAAATGCTAAAAAAATTCCAGTTCCAGTTGGAAATGCAATAGGAGGAGGCTTACATTCTCATAATAAAGAGCATCCTGAATTCCAGGAATTCTTATTAATACCGAAAGGGAAAGACATAAAAGAAAACGTAAAAATAATGAATGAAATATATAGAAAATTAAAATCAATCATAAAATCTAATTCAAAAAATGATGAAGGAGCTTGGCAAACCTCCATACCAAATGAAGAAGTTTTAGAAATATTATCCAAATTTTACAATATAAATATTGGTTTAGATGTAGCTTCTTCAAGTTTCTATAAAAATGCAGGATATCAATATAAAAATAAGCTATTAAATAGAAAAGCACAGATTCATTATATGAATTCTTTAATCAAAAGATATAATATATTTTATTTGGAAGATCCCATTCAAGAAGAAGACTTTAATGGCTTTTCAAGAATAGCATCTAAAAATAGGAGTTCTAGAACATCAGTTCTTGTTGTTGGAGATGATTTAACTGCCACTCATATCTCTAGATTAAAAAAAGCAATGAAAAATAAATCTATAAATGCAATGATAATAAAGCCAAATCAGAATGGCTCTTTAATAGAATTGCAGGAAATATTCAATATCTGTAAAAGTAATAATATCAAAACAATTATCTCCCATAGGTCAGCCGAAACACTAGACAATGCATTAGCAGACTATGCAGTTGGCTTCCAAGCAGATTTTATAAAATGCGGCATAGCAACAAAGTGGAGGGAAGTTAAGTTGAAGAGATTAATTGAGATAAATAATTACATAAAAGCTTATAAATAATAAAAAATGAAGAATTTTATGGATGTAGTGATATGATTCCCGGAAAAAAAGAAGAAAAGCTTAAACTATATATTGTACAATATGCGATTTTGGAAAGCGTTGTGGATTTTGATATTTCAATAGCATCAAATGAAAGAGATGCACTTAAAGAAGCAGCTGAAAATTGGAGCAAAAAATATGATTCTCACTTTATTAAACCAAGAGTTCTCTCAATTCGTGAGACCATCCATCCAGATTATAACATTAACCTAGAAAGAAAATTAAATTAACCTCAAATCTCAAACTCCATCATCTGGCCATTCTCAACTTTCATTTCCCATATTTCCCTATCACTTAGTTTTCTAAAATATCCAGCAGCAATTTTTACAGTCTCTTCATGCGCCACTACAACAATAATATTATAATTCATTTTAACAAGATCTTTAATGAAAGAAAGAACTCTCTTCTTTTCATCCAAAAAAGACTCTCCGCCATTTGCTCTTTTATGAAAGGGATCTTTTTCCATTGCTTTTTTGTATTCAAAACAAGATCTACCTTCAAATCCTGTCTTTCTCTCATTAATTCTCGCATCAACTTTTATAGGAACTTTATGACTTTTATTAATTATGTGGGCAGTTTGTTTTGTTCTCGGCAGTTCAGAAATATAGATAACTTCAATATTTTCATTTTTTAGTCTTTCTCTCGCATTTTCCGCCTGTTTTTTACCTAAAGCAGTCAAATAGACCCTCTTTTTCGGGTCATCATTGCACAAATTCTTTACATTATAATTGCTTTGTCCATGTCTTATAAAATAAAACTTCATGAAATCTTTAAGTAAGAAATCTTTTTAAACCCTTTATCTCTTCTTTTATAATGCCTAAAAGAAAAGCAAAAGAAGATGAATCCTTAATAGAAAAGGCAGAGAAAGCAGTAAAAAAGACAGCTGGGGAACTATCTAAAGAATTATCAAAAGATATAGAAAAGGTTGTGGAAAAAGCAAAAGAAGAAGCTGAAGATATTGTAGAATCTGTAAAAGAAAAAGTAGAAGATGTAGTAGAAGCACTTTCTGGAGAAAAAAATAAGAAAGAGAAGAAAAAATCTAAGAAACAATTACATAAGGGAGAAATTAAAGAAGAGCTAGAAAAAAAAGATAAAAAATCAAAGTTAGAGGCACTTAGAGAAAAAGCAAAAGAATTAGAAAAAAAAGTCTCAGAGCCAAAGATAGAATCAGCAGATATAAAACAAAAAGTTCAGGCAGAAGAGGAAAAGATTGATACTTTAGTTTCAATAGAAGATTATCTTAAGTCATCTATTCATTTAGGAACAAGAGTAATAACGCCTGATATGAGGCCTTATGTATATAAGAGAAGAGCAGACGGACTAGCAGTATTTAACACTGCCCTATTGGATAAAAAAATAAGAGAATCTTCAGATTTTTTATCAAATTATTCTCCACAAGATGTTTTAGTTGTTTGCAAAAGAGAAGCTGGCTGGAAGGCACTAGAATTATTCTCAAAAATAACAGGCATTACTATATTTACAAAAAAATATCCTGCAGGAATACTAACAAATCCCATACTGGATAAATTCAGAGAAGCAGAGCTAGTTGTTATATGCGACCCCTGGATAGATAAAAATGCATTATATGAGGCTCAAAGAATAAAAATTCCTGTATTGGCAATTTGCGACACAAATAATTACACGCTAGGCGTCACTCAAATACTTCCAGGAAACAATAAAAGCGCAAAAAGCTTAGGCATGATTTTTTATTTATTGGCAAAATTATATACGGAAAAAAGAAAATTAGAAGCAGAAATACCTCCAATTTCAGAATGGATTGAAAATTGGGATATACTTGAGCCTCCGAAATAAATTAAATACAAGTCTGTCCCATTTTAAATATGCAGGATGAAGTAATTACAGTCTATAAAAAGAGAGTGAAATAAAAAAGATAGCGGACAAATTAACAAGACATTATTTTGACGATTTAATTAAAACAGAGCATTTTGAATATTCAGTCTTAGAAAAAGGAACAGATATTAATTTACTAAAGGAAAAATTCATGGAATTAAAAAGAATAAAAATGATCACAAAAAGAGAACATAAAACCTCTAGTAAAATATAGATAACTGCGCTAATTATGTGACATAAGTACCAATAAAAAAAGAAGCGACTAGACCATTTGTCCTTTGTATGCTCTGCATTTTCCGCTTTACCAATTTCTTTAATTCAGCCGTATTTTTTGCTTGATGAGCCTTCAACTTGTATGCCTTTAGATATTCCCATACATGTTCATCAGGATTTAAATCAGGGGAATAAGAAGGAAATCTGTATACTGCAATCTTATTTTTATTTGCTTCAACAAAATTATTTACTTTTTTTGACTTATGAACTGGAGAACTATCTTCTATTACTATCACCTTTCTTTTTGGATGTTGTTTTAGAATATTGGCTAAAAATTCAATATGTTTATCTCCATTTACTTTCTTCTTCTCAATTCTAAATATAATTTTTCCTGCAGGACTGATTGCAGAAGTCATCCGCTATATCCCAGCTGCGACGCAGCAAATTTGCGTGACTCTCCCATCACCGTGTGGAGTAACGTAAGCCCTTCGGGAGCGCCGGCTGTAAGCCAGAGCCCTGCTGGCACGACGCTTGATTTCCTTATTGCGGTTAAGCGTACCTACTATCTTGAGGCTCTGTCTGAGGCAGTCAGGGTGCTGAATGTGATTCATCCAAGTCAGTAAAACAGTAAATTGTAGCATTTCCAGGAGACTCACTTCTTCACGAATTCAACTCCAGAAAAGTCTTCGAACTCCTTGTCTCCTGTTACAAAGGGGTAGCCGTGCTTGATGGCGTAGACATATCCAACAGCATCGAAAAACGAAATGTCTGCCTTTCTATGCTCATATCGAAACTTTACTGCCTCGATTAAGATAGCTTTATCAACAGGAACTGCATAGGGCTCGAAGATCTGATACCAATACTCTGCTGTCTCCTGATTTTTATCTCGGAGCAGTACTCCGAAGAACTCTGCCAGCGTAAGGTCTGTCACGACAAAATCAAGTTTAAGGTACTTTGCAAACTTCGAATTGCCTTCTGCTATTTCAACTAGGGCATACGTATCCATACACTTTATTATCTCAACCATTTACTCTCTAGTTCTCTTCGCACCTCTTTTAGAATCTGATGTCCTGGCTTGCTAAACTTGATTGAACCAAAGAGTTCCTTAAGAGGATGGCCTTTCTTTCGGATTTCAACAACTACTTCCTGATTAGCCTTGAGTCTCATTTGCTCCACAGTCTTCTTCGGAATTACGATGCCGACAGAATGTCCCCACTGTCGGGTTTTCAGTTCGAGTGCCATTTTCTAAACATTAGGTTTAATTCTTAGACCTTCAGGATAACGCAGTATTTAAGCTTTTCGTTTCACGAACTCGCTTGTGCTATCCCTGATTACATAGACTAATCTTAAATTTATTTCATATCTCTGAAATAAATATCTTTTGGATATTTGTATTTCAAAGCTTGATCCGACGCAATGCTCTGGGACAATAGACTCGAGGGCGTGGCTCTATCGCCGCAGAGGCAAGCGTCTCAAAACCTCCAGACAGTCCTGGCAGCATGTCCCGTGCGGCTTCGGTGTCCAGTCGGTCAATCTCGCCCTCTTTGAGCCCAGGGTCTACCAATGTCGTCTACCAGCCACGCAACAGAAAATTTATCGTCCTTAATTAATAGTCACATTACCTTCAGTAAAAGTTATATAGCTTCAAAATTAAAAAATTAAATGATAAAAGACAACTATCTGTCAAAAAGAGCGGTAATGTACTCTAGACATTCAGCAGAAGATAAGCAAGAATTTTCAATTCCTTTGCAGGAGGAGGAAGGAAAAAAATTTGCAGATAAATTCAATATTAAAATCATAAAGTTTTTCAGAGACGCTGGCAAATCTGGCTTAAAAGCAGAAAATAGGCCCGATTTCTTAAAACTATATGAATATGCCAAAACCCATAAATTTGATTATGTTCTTGTATTTGACGCAACAAGATGGGGCAGATTTCAAGATACTGATGAAGCTGCCTATTATGAGATGCTTTTTAAAAGAGAAGGAAAAAGAATAATTTACATAGAAAGGGGATTTATTGAAGATGAAAATCCATTGCTTGCATCCTTAACTAAATCTATAGATAGATATATGGCTGCAGATTATAGTAGAAAATTAAGTGAAAAAGTTTCTCTAGGATCAAAAAAAATCGCAAGTCTTGGTTTTTCAGTAGGGGGAAAAGCACCTTATGGTCTAAAAAGAATGCTTCTTAATTCACACAAGCAACCTGTTCGTATATTGAATGATGGTGAGCGTAAAAGCATTGATAATGAAAGAGTTACTTTCACTCCAGGAGATAAAAAAGAGATTGAAATTATAAAAAGAATATTTCATCAATTTACTGAAGAAAAATTGTTAAAAAAAGAGATTGCCCAATTATTAAACAAAGAAGGAATAAAGTCCCCGAAGGGAAAATTATGGGATACTGGTAAAGTTCATGATATCCTTAACAATGAAAATTATATAGGTACTAAAATCTATAATAAAAGAACTCAAAAATTAAAAACTCCCTCTAGAAAAAATCCTAGAGATGAATGGATAAAAGTAGAAAATGCTTTTGAGGCAATTATTTTAAAAGAATTATTTTTTAGAGTCCAAGAAAAATTAGGACAATTAAAAGTACATTATACACAAGAAGAATTAATATCAGAATTAAAAAAAATATATAGAGAATATAAAAGAATAACCTCTCTTTTGATTAATGAATGGAAAGAATCAAAAAATACAGCTTGTGCCAGCACATATACAAGAAGGTTTGTATCTTTATATAATGCTTACATTAAAGTTGAATATATGCCAAAGCGCGCATTTAATTTTTTTAAGAAAAGAGAAAAACAAAGACTAATTTTAGTTGGACATGTTAAGGAAAAATTAAATGTTAATGGATATAATGTTTCCTATAAAGATGAATTTCTTTATATAAATAATAAGAAAATTAATATCATTCCCTCAATTCCAAGAAAGAGGCACGGATATAAATATTGGACTTTTTATTTTGAAACACAAAAAGTAGATTACGTTCTCTGCATAGGATTTGAAGATAAGGACGCTAAAGATATTCATAAATATTATTTATTCCCAAAAGAAATGATAAAAGAAAATATAGTTAATATCAATGTTTCTCGCGACTCAAAATACGATGATTATATTATAGAGGATTTAAATGAAATATCTCATTTAAATTAGAAAAAAATAAAGATGGCTCATCTATCTTTACAATACAAAATCGTCGCCAAATCCTCAAGTTAACAGAAACCTTTATAAATCAACCATTCTCCTATATCTTCGTTAAAATGGTAACTGTAATGAGTGCCTTAATGTTTACAGTCGCTTCTTTACTGAGCGACTCGCATATTAAGGTATGATGTATACGAGTTGACTTAGTTTGTAGTAACCCTAATATTCATTTTGGAGGCAGAGTGCTAGCAGTTTTCAACTGAAATTTTTATTAAATCCAGTTGATCCTGCTGGGGGTTACGGCTATCTGGTTTGCACTTAGACATGCAAGTTTCTTTGTTTCGCAAGAAGTGAAGAGCAAACTGCTCACTAACACGTAGCTAACCTGCCCTCAAGACAGCGATAACCTCGGGAAACTGAGGCTAATAGCTGATAGGAGAAGTTTTCTGGAATGATTCTTTTCCGAAATTTATCTTGAGGATGGGGCTGCGGCTGATTAGGTTGTTGGCGGGGTAATGGCCCACCAAGCCGATGATCAGTAAGGGCTCTTAGCGGAGAGGCCCTGAGAGGGAATCTGAGACACTATTCCCAGC
>CAYIGH010000003.1:0-66194 GCA_964362915.1 Candidatus Woesearchaeota archaeon
GCAAAGATAGGTTAAGTTGGTGTCTTGAAAGTGCAAAGAGAATGAGAAAGATTAAACCAAATGATAAACTTTCTAAGGAACACATTGAGAAAGCAAAACATAATTTAAAGGCAGCAGATTATAATGTTCAAGGACATTTTGATGATTGGGCAGTATCTCAATCTTACTATGCCATGTATCATGCACTTCTTGCAATTCTGTTTAAAAAAGGCTTTGAGTCAAAGAATCATGAATGCACCATAAGCACAGTAGAGTTTTTGATTGAAGCTAAAGAAATTAATCTTAGTATGGAAGATATGTCTTTTATTAGAACAACTGAACAGATGACAACTAAAGACGCAAAATCATTAAGAGAGGAATTTCAGTATGGCACAAAAACAGATGTTAACAAAGTTCTTCTTACAGAACTTTTACAAAAGTCTAAAGATATTGTTGAGAAAATAGAAGTTATGTTAAGCGAGATGTAATAATCAATAATTCTAATATTGTGATGAAAATGGTGGAGAGTTAATCATTAGGTTAACTAATCATTAAAAAAGTTTCCACAAATAAGAAGGGAAATGATAGAATATATGACTAAAGAACCATCAATCTTAATGATTTTTTCCTCATTTAATGCAAGAGAACCCTTCAATAGATAAATTTATAAAACCCTATTTAATATCTTAGTTGTGTAAGGAGGAAAAAAATGGACAGATTTAACAATAGGCCGAGAAGAAACGGGTTTAGAAGTAATTTCCGAAATAATTTTGGACCAAGAGAGCCAAGAGAAATGCATAAAGCAACATGTGCAGAATGCGGAAAAGAATGCGAGGTCCCTTTCAAGCCAACAGAAGGAAGAGAAGTATTCTGCAAAGAATGCTATGCGAAGAGAAGACAGAGTTCTAATTAATCTAATTAAACTAAAGACCTCAGATAATGTTTTCGTATCTGGGGCTAAAAACCTGTATAATTTCAGAACCAGTATAGCACAGAAAAGAAATTAAACTCTGGGATGTAATTTCTCCTTCCAAATTATGAAAAATCCATGGCGTAATTCTACCATTATAAATAAATTCTCCTGTATAGGTGGCCATATGATTAAAATCAAATTTATATCTTTCACTTAATCTTTCTTCATAGCTATTGTGTGGGATCTTGATACCAAAAATATATCCCTCCTTTAAAAAGGAATAATCAAATTCCCCGTCTTTTCTCTTGTCCCATAAAACTCTGTTTGATTCGGCAAAATTCCAAACATTTGCAGGCACCCACAATCTCTGTTCTTTGTCCTCTGCCATTCCAAGAATAAGATAGTTAGAAGCCAGTCTGGCATAGAGCGCGCACCATCCTGCTTTATCAGCAAATCCGCCGAATCTTGGAGCCTTTGGTACATAACTCCCGCAACTAAATTCAAATTCCATTTAGAAAATAAAAAATTAGTTAATTTAAACCTGCCTAAAAACTCTTTTTATTCCGGCAATAACCCAGCTTATCCCTGCTCCAACAATTCCAAGAAAAACATCTTTTTGAGAATCCCAGGAATCACCCTGCTCTCCTAAATAATTCGTGACTGTTAAAGGGTCTGCCTTAACCCATACATACCAGTATTCAATATTCTCAAATCCTCCTTTTAGGGCAATAATAACAAAAAAACTAAGCATAAATGCTCTCCATCCTTTTGGTACATAAAATACATTATTCAAAAACTCATAAACAGGCAGGAAAAATAAAACACCAAACAAAAAATGAATAATTCTATCATAATGATTTCTACTCAATCCATATAAACCTTTTAAATAATCAAATAAAGGCATTTCAGCATAGCTATAATGTCCCCCAATAGCATGCAGCACCATAAAAACAAATATCAATGTATAACTTGTATTTGAAAATTTAAACCATCTATAACTTATAACAAATAATATAATAAATAAAACAGGCATGATATTTTCATCCACCCACACACTTCTATATTTCGGCTCAATAGCTGCCCATATCCAAATAACCAAGTAAATAAAAAGCAATATTTTAGGATAATTTTTTTTAAATTCCATAAAATCAAAAATGAATCCTGAAATTTAAATCTTCCTAATCTCCAAAAGGAATAGAATTAACAATGACTTCTCTTTCATGTTCAATAGCCCTAATTATTCTTTGTTCTTTCAAAAATCTCGGGCATTGATTATGCTCCTCTTGATTGCAAAATTCAAAATCCATAGGCAATCCATGAAGAACATCCCATTGATATTCCAAAGTACAATAATGATCGTAATAAGAGGATTTTAATATATCTTGACATAAAAATTTATAATAAGGGCAACTTCTATCATATTTGGCCTCTTCACTTCTAACTAAATAATCGCCTTTATCAATTGTCATTCTTCAGCTGCCTCGTCCCTCACTCCAGCCAGAGTAACAAAAAACTGCGCCTCATTATCAGGCAGATTTGGAGAATCAATCAACTTTGCAACTCTGCTCCCTTGCTTTCCACGACGCAAATACAGTCTGTATGTTGAATTATGAACGATAAATCCATTAGCAATATAATTTTCGCTTTTAGGAACAGAAAAGTCGTATAATGCTTTTCCGTCATTCTCATTTATAGAAACGTCCCTAATTTTTTCAAAAACAACATCTCCCTCTAATAACTTGCCTATAAAATTTATTTTATTTTTAATCTGCCTATCTTTAATTTCAGTATTCATTAAGACCCTAAAGGCTTTCTCTAATTCTTTTCTGCTAATCCATTTATAACTCGAAGCTCTGGGTTTAACTATCGCAGAATATTTCAATCCACATTCCTCTAATAATTCCTTTAATTCTGCTCTTTTTATAGGCATAATCTCATAACTATAACTCTCTGCATGTTGCCTGATCTTCTCAACTAAGGTTTTCTGTTTATCAGAAGCGCTAAAACCGATCTGCAAATACTTTTGAACATCCCTATCTATAATTCTTAAAATATTCACACTCTGGCTGCCTATTCCAAATTTTATTGTAGATCTTATACCTACTCTTAATAAAAATAATTGTAGGTACCTAAGTATCCTTTCATCTTTCTGAACAACACTAACATGGGCTCTTTCTTTGTTTATATGCCCTTCTGCATCAAAAAAACCTTTAATAAATCCTTTAATAACATCTATCCTAGACTTCCCTACCTCGCGTAAAATATCTGTGAACATCAATTCAAATAGATCTCGAATTTCTTTAGAGTTTATGTATAAGGTATAACAATTTTTATTTTTCATTTTGATTATCTTGCCATCTATATTAAAGCTTTCCTTAAACAACCCTCTATAAACTTCCAATACTTCGCTTCTAGCATCTCTAAATCTTAATCCTCCTTCTTCAAAATTTCCATCTCCCCAGAAATATCCAAATATCTGTCCCAATTTCCAATCTAAAAATTCAGGAATTCTTAGCTCCCTATGTTTATTGCTAACGGCAGGCATTAACTGTAAAACCTGTTCGCCACTAAAATAATTTTGAAGATTATTTAATACATCCCATGAAGTAGAATACTCCTGATTTACAACCCTTCTAAACTGCCTAGGAGTTATTCCTATTTTTTTACATATTTCCTTTCTAGAGATATTTTTCTCAATTAATTTTTCCTTTACAAAACCTGCACTTCCTTTAGAAATTTTTCCTATTTTCTTGATCTTAAATTGAGGAATCCTTCTTTCTTCCCCACCTATTTCAATTTTCCCGACCTGGGCAACAAAATCTCCTATTTTTAGATCCCTGGCTTCTTTCTCTAAAATATCAAAATTATCTACACTAAAAAATCTATGTAATGAAGAACATCTTATCTGGCAGTTTGTCTTTATATTATATATCCTATCAACATTAGGGTTAATGAAAACTTGCTCTGATTCAGCATTTTCGAATTTAGCTTTATCAAAATTACCGGATAAAACCTTATCCTGCTTCATCTCACTAATTTCAATAATACCTCCATCAGCTAATTGTATCAAAGAATCTCCAGTTAAGCACATATGTCCGAGTATATTGCCTCCAACAGGAGTAGTAGGGTCTCCAAACATCATGCCAGGATTAGCCATAACTTGATTAGTAACAAAAACAGCAAGATTATGCTGCTCAGCCATTTTCATTAAATTATGCAAATATCTATTAAGCTTCTGCTGTCTGTCCGCCAATTGCCCTCTCCCTGCAAATTCTGCTCTAAAATGTGCTGTCAAAGAGTCAATAACTATTATTTTAATAGGCTCTCCTTCTTTAATCATTTCTCCAATTTTATCAATTAATAATATTTGATGATCTGAATTGAAGGCACGGGCAACTAAGATATTCTTTAGTACTTTTTCAGGATTAGCTCCTATTCCTTCAGCAATCTGTTTAATTCTTTCAGGCCTAAAAGTTCCTTCAGTATCAATTATTACGGCCTTTCCATTAATGCCTCCTTGTTCTTTAGGCAATTGAACATTTACAACAAGCGTAAACCCTAATTGGGAATTATGCATCATTGTAGGCATATTTCCTCCAATAAATGAATGTCCCTCAGGAACAACAAAATCATAAACAAAATCGTTATAATCTATAATTTCAGTAGAATCTACACTATCCCAATTAAAATGCTCAACATCTTCTATCAATCTCAAAACAAAATTAATCTTGTCTATCCTAATTATTAGTTCTTCTATAATTAAATTTTTCAAAACATCTTTTTTTTCATCGGGAATATCTCTAAAGACATAATTCTGAATACTCTTCTTTCTGATACCTATTTTTTCAGCTAAAGAATTGAATGCGAAGGGGAGTTTATAATAAATATCTTTTAATAATGCTAAAGATAAATTATTATTTTCCAATCTGCCAATACAATCGTTAAAAATAATTTTCTGTTGAGAAAATAGTTCCTTTATTCTCTTCAAAGTACTCAAATTGATAACCTCTTTATGAGAAAAATCCATTATCTGCTTATGAACTATTTTATTATTATGCTTCCCAACCAGCTTCCTTAATCTTCCTCTATTTCCTCCAATGCTTTCCTTATACAAATGCCTTATTAAAGAAATAATCTTAAATGGATAACCATGAGAACTATTCCTTATAGGGCAATTAAAATTCTTTAACTTGAATTTAATATTTCTAAGATAAATTCTATCTTCCCCGTTGACTCTAATAACTTTATATTTCTCATTTTTTATTCCCGCAACCCTATCCTTAATAGTTGAAGAAATACCTAATCTCAACAATAAATAAGATAATTGCGTAGCAAGTCTTGGGCTCTTTGTTGTTGCAGAAACATCATAATCAGAAACTTCACCATCTCCATCAAGATATCCTCCTAAAAATGAGGAAATAATCTTCTCGCTGGAAAGAAAAATTCCTTCAGGAATAAATTTATTGCTTGCGTTGCATCTATCCAGTCCGTCCATTATAATTCTCGTATTATTCCTCAACAATATAAGATAACATGGTAAATTCCCGTCTCTCGTTCTTTTCCTTACAGTCGGAACATAACCAAATCTCTTATTTATATATGTACAAATCCAATTTTTGATGCTTTCTTCGCTTATTGTAATAGAAAAAGGATTATGTGTTCCTTCAGCAGTAAAAATGCCTAAAAAGTAAGCATCATCTTCATCATACAAACTTTCAGCTACCAAATCAATCTTCTTAGGGTATGCAATAAAATCTCCATTCTGCAACAGACTAACTTTCTTCCAAACAACTCCATTATCAAAACTTAATAATTGATGCTTTCCAGTTACTTTGAGAATTCTTCCTCTCTTTGTTTTAATAACAAAAAGTTTCTTTATTTTCTCTTTGTATAAATGACTCGCGTTTGTAACTTTCAGCTTTCCATCTATCCAAGCTAAAACCTTTACAGTTGTTAAAGGAACTATAAATCCTTCTTCAAATTTTTGTTCATTGCTGTTATTTTTATATTTCTCGTAAGTTTTTTCAATAGTCTGAACATGCATCCTGGAATCATTAAAAAAACAAACTTCAGTATCCTTGCCTACACATTTGCCAGATCCAAAAGCCCCATAAACCTCTGTCATCGCCTTAGTCTCAACGCCCTTTCCTCCTAGCAATTGATTTAAATTCTGCGATCCTGTAGAAATATATCCAACATCTTCCCTTTTCTTAGCAAATTCAATGCCGTCCATAAAACCTAATTTCATCATTCCCCTGGCAGCTTGAATAGCTTTTCTAGCAACAGCCTCTCCAACACCTGCCATTTCACTTAATGCACTAGGACTCATTACAGCCAATCCCATTAAGTCATAAACACCTGCTGCCTCCAATTTAGCAGCAATGCCTGGCCCAATTCCAGGAACATCAGTTAATTTTACTTCGTCTTTAGAATCCGCTTCTTTTTCCTCTCCCTTTGCCATTTAAATCATAAAAAGATTCAGTTTATAAATATATAACAAACTCAACAATATTAATTGTGAAAATATTACTACTTGAAAAAATAAAATTAAACCACTTTCTCGAGTTCTTTTATCAGTGCCTGTGGATCAACATCTGTAATATTTTCTATATTCAGTTCAATATTATTATATAATAAATTGCTTCTAACGTTTCCTGAGAATAATTTTTCTTCTCCTAAGATATCCCCTTTTCTCGCAGAAAATTGTTCTAAGGAAAAGATTTCATCATACAATCCAAGTTTAGTTATTTGCTCTCCAAATAAAGCGCCCCTCATGGTTTCAGTGCCGTCATCCAATACTATACTTAAAACAGCCCGCTTCTTGCTTTCAACATCGCCATGTACAGCACATTTCTTTTCCAAAACTTTTTTACCGCATTCTGGGCAGACTTCAAAATATCTCGGATCAAAAATATGTACAATTACTGCTCTTGTAGCAAAACTCTCTCCAGACCTTACGTCTTTCAATTTTTTATAATTAAATACTCTTTCTTCTACAACATCTTTCAACTCTTCCTTGCTCTTTTTTATATCAGAAAAAGAGGATAAATGAATCTCCCCATTCCTAATGCTGGCATTGGATATCTCAATAATACTGCCCTTCTCTATTTTCCCTTCTTCTACTAAAGAAATGTGGTGATTATCCCATAAAACTGCCCTTGTATTAGAGCTCTCGTCAGCCAATCTAAAACTGCAAACTTTTCCTGATCTGCCATTTTTATTATATTCTATTATTGGAAAAATATCAATGACTTTTCCAATAACATTAACTTTTCTCATCCCGTGCACAAGCTCCTTAATCTTCAATCTTTCTTGATCAAAATTAAGTCCCAACTCAGCCGCAACAATTTGTGCTGCCCCCTCCCTGGAAACAAGCCCAGAAAGCTTTGCTCTTTTTGCCTCAATTTTTCGCTCAATGTCTTCTACGCTTAATTTTCCCGCTTCAGAAATTCTAGAAATTAATTGAACATAATTATCACCCATTTCTTCCCATAGAAATTGCTATTTAAAAACATTATTATAAAATATATCCAATGGGAGTAAAGGCGAAAAAATATATAATGCTATAACGTCATAATCCCATGACACTTGATTATAAAATAAGAGGGTTTGAAATTGAAGATTCTGAACAAGTTATTAAATTGCTTGATAAGTCTGGATTATATCATAAACCTTGGGACAATGAAAGAAATTATATGGAAAAGAAAAAAATATCAAAGTTTTTGGAAAAAGCAAGATTGGTACTTTGATACAAAATGCTGGACAATAGGACTAATAGTTCAGTAAACAATCTATTAATATAAAAGAGCAAATATCTTTTTAAACCTGTATTTCCACCTCAAATTATGGCAGGCATAGTTGCAGTTATTATAAAAATTCTTCCAGACTCTCCGGAAGCAAATCTAAACAAAATAGAATCCGAAGCCAAAAAAACTCTAGAAAAAGAGGGCTCTAAAAATATTTCCTTTGAAGAAATTCCAATAGCATTCGGAATAAAATCAATAAAAATAAAATTTGCTTGGCCTGAAGAAAAAAGCACAGACATAATAGAAAATTCTTTGGCAAAGATTAAACACGTCTCCTCAGTCAAAATAGAGGATTATAGAAGGGCATTTGGCTAGAAGCCATATCTAAAAATTGAAAAAATAAAATAAGCAATAAGTAATCCAAATAATAAAACAGCAATAATAATAGGCACCAAAACCGCGATAACTGCTTTTCCTTTCACAATATTATGATAAGCTGATAAACCAAAAGTCATCAAAACAATTGAATAAATAATAGACAACCAACCAATATAAGGAATTGCAGTTATAATAAGAGCAGGAATAACACTATAAGTACAAGCATTATATGTGTCAACATAATCCCCTTCTCCTCCTAAACCCCTAATAACTAAATGAGAAATCCCAGCATAAGCAAACGTAAGCCCAACACTAATACCAAAAGCTACAAAGGGATAGAATAAACTAAATCCATAATAAAAAGAAGAAGAAATTCCATAAAAAATACCAATACTATATAAAAGCACACCTCCTAAAAAAGTAAATATTGGACCAATAAAAATATACATCAAAAGAGCATGTTTTATAGTTCCTTCC
Source organism: Candidatus Woesearchaeota archaeon (assembly GCA_964362915.1). GTDB lineage: Archaea > Nanobdellota > Nanobdellia > Pacearchaeales > GW2011-AR1 > JAUSIK01. The sequence continues at coordinate 8,494 of CAYIGH010000003.1, forward strand.
CTAACCAACTGAAAAAAAGAAATTGGACTTGAAAACAATAATTTAATCTTATCAAAAAAACCAATTTCATTATTAACTCTTCTAGTACCCCTTACAACTTTCTTTACTCCAAATGCCTCATCAATCTCATTTTTCTTATAGCCTTTATCTAACAACTCTTCAACAATCTCACTCTTAGAAATCCCCTTATCCAAAGCCCTCTCAATAATCTCTTTTAGCCCCATCAAAACAATAAAATAAAACGCGTTAATAAATCTATTGAAAATAAAAAAGGGAGCTGTAAACTAAACTTCAGATAAATCGGTAAAAGAGATAATTTAAAAAGTATGAGTAGCTATAAATTAATCATGGGAAAAAAGAGAGGTTTCAGAGATTTTTTAATTGTTATTCTTGCTGTTATTGGAACGCTATTAATTATTTTTAGTAATAGTTTAACTGGTGATGGCAATGGTAGAACTATCGTGGTTATTTGGGGCGTTATATTAATTATTGTTGCATTAATTATAAGCTTATCAAGATTTTTGATAAGATAATAGTCTACGATGGAAACCTTAGCAGAAGTTCCGAAATACGTCAGATATGATTTTTTAATAACTTTTCTTGGTATCTTATCGCTTGGTTCTGTATGGTATTTTACTAATGTAACAAAAGTTAGTGTTACTGCAACTAATCTTTTATTGATACTCGGTGTTCCTTTAGTAATATGGGGTTTAGGAGAAATGTATAATAATTATAGAGAAGAAAGAGATTTAATACAGTTACAAACAATTTTGGATAAGAAAAAGATGTTTGGAGAGATGGTTCAACAAAAAATACTTAATCAAGAAAAGAAGGATTTCTTGGTTAACTTATTAAAAGAAGAAATTGAGGATATAGTAGAAAAGAAGAAAGAAGAGAGAAAATAGTTTCAAAAAGTAACATTTAAATATTGCCATCAATTAATCCAATCATGAAACTACAATACCTATTTTACGTTCTAGGAATAATCTTCATATTTGCAACAGTCGCATATTTTTCCTATAACTACTTATTCAATCTTTCAGATTTAATTAAGACAATTATTCTTATATTAGTAATGATAATATCCTTCTTTTTAGGAGAAATAATGTACGAAAAGGAAATCTAAAATGGTATACTCAATATGGCTAGCTCCATTTGGTTGGGGAATATTCTTCACGGGCCTAGTAGTTGCTATAATTCTCTTTGCAATAAAAAGAAAATTCTATCCTGTAATATATCTTGTCTCAATTGCCACTTACATATTTACAATTGGATTTGTTATAGATGCATTTGATTTGTCAAAAAACTGGACTCTTTTTCTCTTAGCACTCTCAGCAATTATTTTTATTATTCTAGGTGTCTACTTTGCAAAAAAATTCGAAGCAAGAAAATCAGAATTCAGAGAAACAATTCCAAAAAAACGCTAACTCTAAAATGAAATTCAAAATTATCTTTGGAATAATCATCCCTCTTTTGACCATTATCGTACTGGTCACTCTAGGAAGTCTTAATATAGGTTTCTCAGTAAAAAAAGATTTCGTAACAAAACTAACTCTAAAGGACATATTTGAAGAATCACAACTAAGAAATTCCATAAAAATTGCAGATATAACACTAGAAAACGATTATTTTTTAGGCAAAAGATATGAACTTCCTCGCCTAGGTATTTGCCTTGACGACAAAGAAGGCAATCTGCAAAGAATAAATGCAGGAAATCTACAATACAGTGAAGGCGATTATGATTATGAAAGAGGAGACTTTGTTTATCAAACTAGCTATAAATCTTATCCTTACTACTATGGCGGATATAACGAAGCAAGAAACATCCAAATTAAAGCCAATGAAAAAAAGAGCATAAGAGTCTTCTTACAACCTTCTTATGAATTCGGTTACAAAAATTACACTCAATTACTAGAACAATACGGAGAATACGATGCATTACTTATCTTTGAAATAGGAAATAAATACACATCTTATTATGATTGTTCTAATATTGACCAAGAAACACTAGACAAAGCAACTGCAATTCCAATTGGGAAATAATCTAAAATTATTCCAATCAGCCAAAAACCTCTCTCAACTCTTTCTCAATAAACCCATACATCGGCTTGCAATAACCATGTGAACATTCTGATTCTCCAAATTCAAAAAAACTCTTTGGTTCTTTAGCCAAAGAAAAAGTAGTTCTCGCATCAGAAATAGGAATAACACTATCATTAATAGCGTGCAACATTAATAATCTTCTAGGAGATATTCTCAAAATATAACTATTCGGATTAATAAACGCAAGAAATTCATCTGTTTCCTTGCTGCCAAAACTTCCTGAATATCCTGCAGAAGAAATAATAATTGAAGTCTTTATCCTTTCATCTAGTCCTGCTGCTATAATCGCATTTCTTCCTCCCATACTCTCGCCAATAACAGCAAAATCCCCCACTCCCCTAAAATTCTCTAAAAAATTAATTGAGCTTATTACATCTTTAGCCATAAGAATCTGATATACTTCCTTCTTACTTAAAAAAGAATTGAAATCTTCCTGAAAAGAAGGGAAATAACCGTCTGTCTCTCCTATGCCCCTTTGATCTAAAACTAACGCACCGTATCCCATATCATTTAAAATCTCCCCATAAAATCTCCTAGATTCTTTAGTTCCAGCAGCCGCAGGCAAAACTATTATAACATCAAATTCTTTTTTAAAAGGTTTAAAAAACAAGGCATAAATGTCCTTCCCGTCATTTCCTTCAAAAATTAGTCTATATAAATTAAAACTTTCATTTCTTTCTACAATTTTCTTTTCATCAAATGCTTTTCTATAATCTACAAAAGCAAAAAATGCAATTAAAAATATGACAAGCAAAAACACTATAAAAGCAATCTTTTTCATATAATTATATGTACAATTAAAATTATAAACCTTTCAAAACCAAAATCTTATATAATATCTATTCCATAACAATAAATGGCACTAACACAAGACCAAATTAAAGAACTTAAATCCCAATTAAAGGAGCAAATCAAGCATCTCCCGCCAGATAAAAAGAAACAGGCAGAAGAACAAGTAGAATCTCTTTCTCAAGAATCACTAGAACATATGCTCCAGGAACAATCTTCTAAACAAAAAACAATCTTCAGAATGATAGTGGACAAAGAAGTAGAATCAGTTTCAATAGCTGAAAACTCTGAAGCAATTGCGGTGCTGGAAATTAATCCTATATCAAAAGGCCACACAATAATAATCCCTAAATCCCCTATCAAAGAAGAAAAATCTATCTCAAAACAAATTCATGAATTATCAGAGCAAATATCAAAAAAACTTATTAGTTCGTTAAATGCAAAATCAACCTCTGTTGTTCCAGAAAAAAAATTTGGAGAAATCATTTTAAACATCATACCTATTTACAACAAATCTCTGAATCTCGATTCTCCGAGAAAAAAATCATCAGTAGAAGAACTGGAAAAATTAAAAACCTCAATTAATGTTGAAAAAATAGAGAAAAAGCCAGAGGTGATTAAAAAAGAAGAAAAGAAAGAAGCGGAAGTTTTAAAATTAAAAAGAAAAATACCGTAATCAACGCAAACAAAAATGCTGGCGTAAAAGGAATCCCTTCTTTAACATAAATCTCTCTATCAAACTTCTTTAATAATTTAATATCCTCCATATTCAAACCATGAACACTCTTTTTAATAACATTCTTGCCAATTCTAATATCTTTTACTAGCCAGTCTCCTTCACCAAGTTTATCTGCAGAAACTTTAATAATCATGCATTTATCCAGGGCCTTAATATAAAAATATAAAAAAGAGACGAAAAATAAGGAAAAGAATAATAAAATACTATTAAAAAAACCAAAAAACATTAACAAAATAAATGCTCCTAAAGAAATAAATAATATCCAATAATCTCTCCTTATTCTTTTCCTTAATTCAGCAATAAATCTGTCTTTTCTTCTAATAACAATAAAGATACTATAAATTAAACTATAAACAGACCCTAATAAAAACAAGAAAAAAATAAAAATTATCCCAAAATTAATAAACTCTTTAAAATCGCTATAAGGTAAAATAATGCCAAACCCCATCAATAGCTTAGCATCCCCTCCCGCAAAAACCCTTGAATAATAAAATGCATAGGCCAAAACAAAAAATACACCAAATCCTAAAACTCCGAAAACAAAAAAGGAGATATTATCAGAAAATAAAGCATAAAAAGCCCGATATGCAAGAGCAAACCCTATCAAAGAAAAATTAAGCCAATTCGGCACTTCTCTCTTTCTCATATCACAAACAATAGCAAATGCTGTCCACAAAAAAGCTAATCCAAAAAGAAAATAATACTCCTCCATTTAAATAAAAAATCAAATGCCTTTATTAACCTTCTCTATTAAATTTTACTAATACTCCTTCTCTATGCTTTCCGCCCTTCTTATAAACCCTGAATCTTCTCTTGGCTTTCTTATCTCCCTTAGTTTTCCTAAAACTTGGTATTGTATAATCCATGATTAAATTAAAAAAATAAACTTTAAATTCTTATCTAAAACTAAGGTGTGCAAGTGCTACACCCATACTTTGTTGAAGCTGTCTTTAAATCATTATCATCCTTGGTAACTGAGCTATAGCCACAATTAACCTTTTCAACTTTGCCTTCTATCTTTACATTTTTACACTCGCAAAAGCTTGTCTTTGAATCAGAAGCTACAGCCACTTTACAAGAAGCAACCATTGCACTCAAGTCACTCCCAGAAGTTATGCCTATCTTGCTGAATAAATTCTCCCATCCTATAGAAAAGCCTAATACTAACAAAACCAAAACTATAATTCCCAATACAATTAATATTAAAGTCCCAATAGATAACTCCTGTCCTCTTTTATTATTCATATATAAAATAAAACAAATTTACTTATAAACCTTTCTAAATCAATATTTTTCAATCCTATATTCGAGAGAACAAAAAGTTTGGTCAATTATTTTGTTCTCTCGCTATAATAACATCCCCGCTGTAATCAAATTCTATTCTAAAGTTAACATTCCTCTTGATATAATCTGCTCCGGCAGAAGCCTCTAAATTCAAATTCATCATTTCAAAAGTATATTTATCTGCATCTCTGGAAAAACTAAACTCTCTCCTCAAGATCTTTCCGAAATAATTCTCCATGCCCTTGATTTCAGAATTTCTCTTGCTTGCCAACTCTCTGAACTTTTCTCTCAATCCCTCATCACTTCTTATTGCCCCTGCTTCTGAAATAATCTCTCTTGCAATAATTCCTGTTTCAGCAATAATATAATCCTCATAAAAAGCAATATCGCTCAATATTCTGGCTCTTCCCTCTGATCCCTTCTCAAAATTATCGTTAAAACTGACAAAGCTAAACAACGTCGCCCCATATAAAACCAAAGCTGCTACGATTAACAATAAAGTGGGTAAATCTCCTCTCCTGTTCATTGCCTCTCCTCCAAACATTTACCGTAATAATACTGTATATATACTATTTTCCCTGTCTCCTTCAAATTCGAAAAAGAAATTTCTCTTAATAGCCCTTCTTTTTCATATTCTCCTAATGCTAATGGCTTGTCTCCTGTACTTCTCTTAAACACATTTCCATCTTTAAATCCAATAAAAAAATCATTCAAAGAAGCTCCCCCAAGCAATCCAGCAGGCCCTTTCTCTAATCCCTGCGCAATTGCAAGACAATGGCTTTCTTTAGCGTCCCTATCAACAATCTCTTCTAAACCATCTTCCACTGAAATAATATCAATCTCTTCATTCCAATATTTAACTAAAGCATCAAAAACAAGCATTTTATTATTCTTATTATTAATCTCAATATTAATATCCCTAACTAAAACACTATCAACCCACACTCCCTCAATTAAAGCCGGCACAATAGGCTTCTTAATAACAACTGCAAAAGCAGTCAAAATCAAAAATATTCCAGTTATAAAAACTATCAGTAAAAAAACAGGTAAAGTTGATAAGATTTTTCCTATTATCAGGCCTTTCTTATTCATTCTATGCTCCTCCTAGAAACCTGGTTGCTTCCTGTAATAATTATAAATTTTTTCCTGTCCTTATTAATCTCTCCAAAAGAACATTTAGGAAAAGCATCATCTTCAGCGCTTTTAATTTTGCAAATATTAAAATTACTTCCTAAAACAAGAAAGGGCTCATCAGATGTCGTACAATCATCTCCAAAACCATCACAAATCTTTACAATATTATTCTTCTCTAAAATCTCTTTATTTAAACTGCATGTCTCAAAAAATTTCTCGCTCTTGAAAAATTCATCATTTATATCATTTTCCAAGATACATTGCCTGACTTTATAATTCAATAAATCTGCCTCAACCTGTCTATAATCATATCCCTTGCTATAAAAAATAGAAATCCCTAAAGCAATGCTTCCCCCAATAATCAAAATCAAAAATAGAAAATATATAATACTCAATTGTTCCCCAACAGCCCCCCTCTTATTCAAAATATTTCTTCTCATCTTAAACAGCTCCTCTCCTCTTATCAGCAAGATTAAAGCATAGCATATTAACAATTTCTCCTTTATCATTTACGCCTCCAGCTAATTTCAAATCCAAATTAACAATATCAACATCATTAAAATAATTAAAACATCTCTTAATGCCTCTGCTTAATTTTACACAAATCTCATTTTTTGCATTGTCAACTCCAAAAATCTCGCTGAAACTCACAACTTCATTTTCTTTAGCTATTTCACTCGCTTTATGCACATCTAAACATATATTATCCCCTGATTTAGAAAAATCTATTACTTTAACAATCTCTTTAGTATAGTAATCTGCCCATAAATCTGCTCCCTCCCTCTGTCCATTAACCACAAATAACATACCTACAATAAATACAATTAATAAAATCAAATAAACAAGATAACTCTTCAGTAAATCCTCAACCGCCCCTCTTTTATTTATGTTCATTTTTCACAAGCCGCTTCAAAACCAAGGTTGCTAAAATCAATATCCTTTATTCTAAAAATTGCAAGTTTTCTATCTTCCTTATAAACAAGAAACTTAAAAATATTATTTCCTGAAAAATAAGCGCACTCTGACAATAAATTAAAATTATAGCTCTTGTCAGACCATTGTCCGATTCCATAACTATCAAAATTATTTAAGTCTTTTATAACTTCTTCTTCTTTAAATTTCATCACGCCATCTTTTGCCTTATTAAAATCATATAATTTAACTTCCTCAAATTCCAACTCCTTGCAAATCCCTCCATCCTGACAAACTTTTCTGGCATCTCTTTTATTTCCCTTGCAGATGCAAATACAGCTATTAAAAAAACATTTATCCGTCCTGCCTGCCTCATTCTTACTCCATCCAACTAAAAACCATTTTTCTAATCCCTCAATATTAAAACCCCCTACTTCTCTGTCATTAATCCTCTCTGTTCTTTTAACTATATTGTCAACAAGTTCTTCAGCACTTTCTCTCTCCTGATTCACTGCAATATCCCAAACTTTCCAAACAGCAAAAATTAATATTCCTGCTCCAATAACAAATAAAATAATTCCTAATGTTTCTTTCAATAAATCTCCCTCTTCCGCTTTTCTATTCAAATAGCTCATGCCCTTCCCAAAATTCCCCCTTTGCAAAGTTCATTAATCTTAGAACTATCGCTATAATCAACAGCAGTTACAACAGAGCATCCTTTCCTGTTTTTCTCACTGCTTGTAAACTCTCCGCAATAAGCAGCAGATATTGTCTGGTCATTGCTTGCTTTATAATAGGCATAGGCAGCAATTCCTGAAGCAGCAGCAAGTTCTGCAATTTGAGCAACAAAAAATACTTTCCCTGCAACTGTAGAAAAGCCGCTTATAATCTTTCCAACTGGGCTTAGCGCACGATCTCCCACTAAAATAAATCCTCCGCCAACTAAAGCTACATCAATTGCCTTTTCAAAAGGATCTTCTTTTGTATTCATCTGTGCAAATAAAACAGCAATTTCATTAGTTGCCTTTCCTTCATTCTTAGTCAGCTCATCCTTAAAAGCCCCATAAGATCTAATAGAATTATCTGTAAATAAGCTCAAATAACTTTCTTTAGATTGAGGAGCAGTTTCTTCAGACAAGTATCTATTAACATCAACCTTGCTTATAACTTCCTCAAAATACTGATTTCTTTCCCCTGCTTTTTTATCTTTAAATTCAAAATCCTTATCTAAGGCGATCCTTGAGCATATAACACATGAAGCTGCCGCATCATCAGAAAAAATACTCTGTTGATTTCCCAATAAATCTAATTTTCCTTCTCCCATCATTTTCCAGCAGGAAAGCATAGAATCTGCAACTGTCTTCTCAATTGTTCTTGCAGCTTCTTCAGAATTCTTTCCAACTCTAATTCTATCATCATCTCCTAAAAACTGTTCCTCGCATTCTCCAAACAATTTATCAGTTATACAAACTTTTCTTGTCGTACATTTTAAAGGCACGTTAACAACATTCTTAGCAATATCAGGTGTAGTCGCCCTTGTCAAAACACTTAATCTGCAGGTTTCATCTAGGCCAAACCCCTTTATATCAACCCCTAATATAAAATATAAAAGAATAGCAAAACTAATTATTGCTACTATAATCGCAAATAAAAAAGATGCTACAAAACTCAACCCTCTTTTTTCCATATAAATATCAATCAAACTATATTTATAACAGTTGTGCCGCTATTAAACAAATAAATTCCTAATAAAAAAAATAACTATTACTAAAGCCAAAATAAAAAAAATAATCCATAAAAGCCAATTCAACAAACTGCTTCCAATACCTTTTCTAAACATTTTAGCACAAATCTCCCTCCCCAACCTCCTTATTCAATCTAACAATTAAATATCTATTATCAAAAAACTCAGCACAAACATATAAAGGCTGCAACGGAATAGCCATACTAATAGCAACTGGTTTCTTCAAAACACTTTCTTTCCATTTCAGCGCCTCTTCTCTAAAAAATAACTCATATATCCCATACTCCTCTGCCCTAAAACTAGTTCCATCTTCTTTATACAACTCGCCATTATATCCAACATAAAAAATTTCCCCATGATAAGGCAAATCAATAAAACTAACTCCATAAGAATATTGCAAATTATCCCCTCCCCTTAAAATCAGAAGTCCTGCTGTTCTGCTCAATTCTCTAAGTTTTTTAATATCCTCGCAATTCCTCCCTCCTATGTCTCTATCTCCAACTTTACAAAGACTTGCTTCAATAGAATAACTATTTCTCCAATTAAACCTATTAAATGACCATTCCCATCCAAAAGCAGGACTATCTGCTGTAATGTATCTAAAATATATTTCTGGCTCGTTAGGCCTCTTAATTAAAATAACGGAAAGCTCTCCATTCTCTATCATTTTCTTAATCTCTTCTTTCTGACGCAATTTAATTTCAATACCATAATTGCGCCCCTCATTCCAAACTAGTTTAATCTCCCCATCATAAATAACTAAAGAAATTTCATCTTTAACATAATCATCAAAACTAGCTTTGATATTATCATAATTTAGATTTCCTTCTCTTAATTTAATATCTTTCCCTGAAAAATCCAAAAAATTATTTCCATCATAATATTCTACCTTTCCGTTATCAAGATCATACCTCAAAATATTAAATCCTTTTGTCGTCTCATTATCCTGTTTAAAACTAAATTTAAAAAGCTCTATCTTTCCAGCAAGCCAGGGAAAAACACTTGTGAAAACAATAACTAGTAAAACTGCAACTATTACAATAACTATAATCGCACTAACACTTATATTGCCTTTTCTTTCCATCTATCCTCCGAATCTAAAAAGCTCCTTTAAGTATCTCAAAGCATTTCCTATTGTATCTCCGGCAATTCCGCTAAAAACCAAATACAAAACCAATAATGCTAATAAAACAATAATAGGCACTAAAACAATCCATGGCAATTCTATCCCTCTTTTATTGAACATATTTCTAGTAAAACCCTTATATTATTAAACCTTATTCTAATGGTATCGCTCATCATAAACATAAAAACCGCACAATTTATAACATTCCTATTTCTTAATATTACAGCTAAATAGCCAAAAAGAGGAAGATGCCAACAACAAAACAAATCCTGGAAAAGTATTCCAGAAAATTGGAATCAGAAATCTATGATGCAGAAAAACCGTATCCAGAACAATTTTCAGAAGAATACGCAAAATTCAGGCAGGAAATGATTCCAGAACTCTCAAAATATGAACGCTGGGCTAAATCTTTAGGAAATATAATCAAGATAAGAATTGCTGAAAAAGACAGGCAAAAAATACAAAACTATCTTGATAATGCTCGTTTAGGTGTCACTGCCTCAGAAGCAATAACCCTGGCATTAATCTCAATGCTGGGTATTTTTTTCCTGGCAATATTGACAACAGTCTCTATCTATCTGATCTTTCCCCCGTCCAATCTTAATAATTTAGTCCTCCTATCTTTCTTAGGCATAATCACAAGTTTCTTTGTTTTTTACTATGTCTATTCCATGCCAAAACGTCTCTCTAATATCTATCGCTTGCAATCCTCATCTCAAATGGTGCCTGCAATCCTCTATATTGTAGTTTATATGAAGCACACCTCAAATTTAGAAAGAGCGATTCATTTTGCCTCAGAACATTTAGAAGGCACTCTGGCTTTAGACTTCAAAAAGATTTTCTATGATGTTGAAATAGGAAAATCCTCTACAATAAAACAATCCCTTGATGTATACTTAGAAACATGGCGCGATTATGCCCCAGAATTTATAGAATCCTTTCATTTGATAGAATCTTCTCTTTTTGAGCCATCAGAATCAAGAAGAATACAAATTTTAGAAAAAAGCCTTCAAATAATCTTAGATGGAGTTTATGAAAAAATGCTGAAATATTCAAGAGAAATTCGCTCACCATTAACAAACGTCTATATGCTTGGAATAATCCTGCCAACACTCGGGCTTGCCCTTCTTCCCCTGGCATCAACTCTCTTAGGAGGAATATTAAAATGGTATCATATAGCAGTTCTCTTCAATATAATAATTCCATTTCTGGTATTCTACCTTGTTTCAGAAGTTCTACTAAAACGTCCAGGTGGTTATGGCGAATCTGAGATTCTTGAATTAAACCCAAACTATCAAGAATTCAAATCAAAAAAACCGTGGTTCAAAGCAGCCCTAATTTCTCTGCCTCTATTTATTATTGGAATCGCCCCCTTCCTCCTCCAAATAAAAGAAATCAGTGCATTATTAGGCATAAAATCAGATTATACATTCGCTGAATTAGGTATAACATTCCTAGCCAATACAAAAATCTTTGATTTTAAAACAATAGAAAACACAATAACAGGTCCATTTGGCCCTGTAGCACTAATCCTGAGCTTATTTATACCTTTATCAATAGGTTTATTCTTCTCAATATCCTATAAACAAAAAACAAGCTCTATAATTCAAGCAAGAGAAGATACAAAAATCCTGGAAGAAGAATTCACAAATTCAATATTCCAATTAGGCAATCGCCTAGGAGATGGTGTTCCAGCTGAAATTGCATTTGCGCATGTTGCAGAATTAACTAAAACAGAAAAAACCCACGACTTTTTTGCATTAGTAAATCAAAATATCCAACAGGCAGGTATGTCCTTAGAATCTGCTATTTTCAACAAAAAAAGAGGAGCAATAATTTTCTTCCCCTCTCCTTTAATAGCAACTTCAATGAAGATTCTTGTTGAGTCTGTAAAAAAAGGCCTTCAAGTGGCAGCACGTTCTTTAATGGCAATTTCAGAATATGTAAAAAATATCAACAAAATAAATCAGCGCCTTAAGGATCTCCTCGCAGAAATAATAACTGACATGAAATCAAATATGACGTTTTTGGCTCCATTATTAGCAGGCATAGTAGTCGGGCTGGCTGCGATGATAACCTCAATTCTAAACAAATTGCAGGCTTTCCAAGCAGAAATAAGTTCAGGAAGCGGCGCAGCAGGCGTCACAAATCTAGCTAATATAGCAAACCTGTTCCAAGTAGATAAAATGATTCCTCCATATTTCATACAGGCCTCTATCGGAATTTATATAATACAGATAGTTTTCATCCTGACATCTGCTTTAATAACTGTTGAAGCAGGCCGCGATATCCTAAAAGAAAAATACGAGCTCTCCCATAATTTGTCAAAAAGCCTAACTCTTTATCTAATCACTGCCCTATTATCAATTCTGGCTTTGACTCTCCTTGCCTCAATAGCACTAGGTAACTTATCTGGCTAAAAAATTAAGTAGTTAGAGCTCTTATTATGATATATCCCAAAATAATTATCGCTGCAATTTTAATTAAATCAGGCCAATTAGTTGTCTGTCCTCTTTTTTTCATTTTAAGATATTCAAAATATGCTTCTATTTTAGATAATCTCTCCGATGTATTTAAGTCTTTTTCTAATCTTTGAATATTAGATCTAACTAAATTTATATCTTCTTTATTCTGTTTAATTTCATTAATAGAGCTGATAATAAAAATTAAAACAATTGTTGCAATCAAAACAATCCAAGAGACTATTTCATTTTCCTTTTCAAGATTAATTAAATTAAATTAGAAATAGCCAATATATCAATAGAAAGAATAATAGTCATCAAAATTCCTATTGAAGTTTGTCTATTCATCTTAAACTTCTCTGATAACATTCTGTTCTTCTCTAAGGACATATAAAACCTTATTTATTAAAATCTCTTTTCCCTTACTCGCCCAACGACCTAATCTCTTCAACCATCTTGGATAATTGCCGCTTTCTAAACTTCTAAATAAAGAATCAAAAGATCTTAGTCTTTCCATATAATATTTCTTCTCAACCTCATTTGTAATTCTATTGCTTAATCTTCTCGTAAATTCTTCTTGATCCCAAACAAATCTATTATTATAAACAATCTCAATCTCACAAGGATATCCATATGTTCTTCCATCTCCCTGTACACCAACACTTTTAACATCATACATTCTTGTTCCTGAATAAGAATATTTTATATTAAACCTTTTCAATTCTTCCTTAAGAATCTTATCAGCATCTCTAGCAAAGCCAGCCAATAATTCATCCAGATTTTCCATAAAAACTAAATAAAAACAAATTTTTAAACATTTATATCTCGGGAGCCCTGTTCTGCGTTTTTCTTTTGCACTATTTCACTATTTGGTTTCCCTTACAATTTTAGCAAATTATTTTATTTTTCATATTAACATCTATCTCTAATAATATTAATATAAACTACTATATAAACCTTCCTATTATATTAATGTTTTTACTTAAATTCATTAATAAAAGAAAAAATATATAACGTTTATGTAAACTATTTTTTCTCTTATTAATATAATAAACTAAATAAGTAAATAAAATCATACTTATTATCGTAAAAGTAGAAAAGTATAAATACTAATAAAATTTAAGAATATTATGGACTTGCTTAAATTTAATGCTAAAGCTGGAAGATTAGTAAGGAGAAGTGCTACATTTGGAAGAGAGTTTATGGAGTTTGATTATTTCTTTCCAAACGAATTGCCTGATATGAGAGACATTTGTAATGATCTCTCTCTAATTGAAATATCTAATGAGGCAAATAGGGCAATAGGAGAATTACACGGGCTAATTAATAATATAGGTATGATAGGAACGTTAAAATTATTTGTTGAACCATATTTAAGAAAAGAAGCAGTAGATAGTTCTGAAATTGAGGGAACAAAAGTTTCCTTAACAGATGTTTTTTTAAGTGAGGCTGGAAGTAAAAAACCAGAAATTCTTAATCCAAATATTAAAGAAGTAGTTAATTTTGTTAGGGCGATAGATTATGCATTGATGGAATTAAAGGAAGGTAAGAAAATCAGTAAGGAATTGATAAATAAAATACATCAGATTCTTCTTGAAGGAACGAGAGGAAAAGATAAAAAAATTGGAGATTATAGAAAACAACAAAATTGGATTGAAGGAAATGATGTATTGGATGCAAGATTTGTCCCCCCGTCAGAAACGGAAGTAGAAAAACTAATGCAATATTTATTTGATTATATAAATAAAGAAGATGGATATATGAGATTAATTAAAGCTGGGTTAATTCATTATTATTTTGAAACAATACATCCCTATGAAGATGGAAACGGGAGGGTTGGAAGAACATTAATTTTATTATATCTTCTTCAAACAAAAATTTTAAATGAGCCTATATTACATTTAAGCCCATATTTTAAACGATACAAAGAAAACTATTATGGCCTTCTAATGAATGTTAGAGAAACAGGCGATTATAACAGATGGATTAAATTCTTTTTGACTGGAGTAATCGAAGTAGCAATTAATACATCAAATAAAGTAAGAAAATTAGTGAAGTTATATAACTCTTATCGGAATTGTTTAATAAATGTTAAAGCTACATCTATTTCATTTAAACTATTAGATAAATTCTTTGAGCGACCTTACTATTTTATAACTCTCCTTGAAGAAGAATTAAAAGAGAATTATCCTAAAACAAAAAGAGGTTTAAATTATCTAATAAAATGTAATATTATAAAATTGTATACAAAATATAAAAGAAATAAGATTTATCTCGCTCAAGAAGTTTTAAAAATCCTCGAAGAAGATTTGATTTAATTTTTTTAATTAGTTTACCAGCCGTTAAATTAACAATGCCATAAAACAGCAAAACTTAAATAATATACAACAAAATTATTTTCTATGGAAGAAATAAAAGTCAGGCAAACCCTAAAGATAGAAGAACTGATAGATAAACGGCACTATTACACAAGATTTTTAGCTGGTCTTGATACGAATCAGAAAGAACTAAATCTAGAAGTAACTGAAATAAAAACCAATCCAAGAGAATACAATTGGAGATTCACGGATGCAAAAGGACAAGAAGTGAAACTCTTGCCATATGCAAGAAGTGCATTTAAGGAAAAAGCACATACACATTATCTAGCACATATAATAGAAGGAGAAAAAATATTGCAAAAAGCAAAACAAAAACCCCTAATAACTCTAGAAAAATGGAAAAAAATTGAAGTTGAACAAACAACCTTCATTAACGAAGCATATATTAAAGAAATGCCATTCTCAAAGTGAAGAAACTCATAAATCTTCTATGCTTCTTATCATTACCACTTCTCTGCTTCCTTATAAAGCCATTCCTTCCATCTAGGAAAAACAAACTCTTCTAAAGGCAATCCATGCTCTTCTCTAGCCTCGTCGCTGATTCTATGAAAAACCTCATTAGATAAAGTATTAAATTCCGCTTCTAATAATTCCGGCTTTCCAAGCTTCTCAGCTGCCTCAACAATTTCCTGCTTTACTTTGCCTCTCAAAATTATATTATCATAAACAGCATCCCAGTTCCCCGCCCATCCTTTAACATTTCCCGCAATATTCTTAATAATTTCAGATTCTCCATTGATTAATTCAGGCGTAGGTTCTAATTCATCCTTTTCAACATTATATCTTAATAAATCAACAAATCCTTTCTCTGATAAAGGATCCTTATTCCAATGCTTTCTCACTTCTGTAACACTAACTATTCTTCTCGCAGAATGCAATCCGTCAGCTGTTCTGATCGGATTAGCTACAACAATAATATCTGTTGCCTTAAAGCTTGTAGGAGGAACATCTAAATCATTAACAACCCTGTCAAAAACCCCATAAGGAGAATCACCGTGAATAGTCCCGGCAACTACATTAGCCAATGCCCCTATCCTCATTGCCTCATATAATGCCTTTGCCTCTTTGCTTCTAACTTCTCCAACAATTAAAGCAGAATCTCCTAGTCTCAAACTAGTTCTAATCCCTTCTGAAGCCTCAACCTCAGTCGTCCCCTTAACCAACGCCGATCTAACCTTCATTCGCATTATATCATAACCTATGCGTCTCATAGAATCAGCAGGAATCTCTAAAGTATCCTCAATCAAAATAACCCTATATTTAGACATTATCTCAAGCATTAAACTTCCTAAAAAACTAGTTTTTCCTGAACTTCTTGTTCCAGCAATAAGCATTGTCCTTCCTCCTGCAATCAGAAAGCTAAGCAATCCTGCGCCAAAAGAATTTATCATTTTATTCTTAATAAATAAAGGCAAAGTCCATGGTTCATCCCTATGCCTTCTAAAAGCATAAGCCAGGCCAGAAGGAGATAACGGCCTAGTAACCGCAGCAACTCTCGCTCTGGCATTCTTAAAAATAAGGTCTGTATCCAAAACAGGATTTGCCTCATCTAATGGTCTGCCTGATTGCAGTCTTAATTTAGCAGCCCACGAATCAGCATCTTCATAACTAGGAAGAATGTTAGTCACGCATTCGTCATAATCAGAATGCCTAACAAAAACATTATTCAATCCTATGGGGGCGTTTAATACAATATCTTGAAGCTTATTGTCCATAAGTAAAATCTCAATTAATCCAAAACCAATAGTATTTCTGACTAAAATCCTGGCAAGTTTATTCAATTCTCTATAACTAAGCCCTATTCCTTTACTTCTAGCCAATTCCTGCAGCAAATCCTTGGAAACATTAAAAAAAACTTCTCTTGTTCTTTCAGGGTCCGTAAATTCCTCTGCCTTTGGCCTATGTTCAGTCAAAACATTTCTGGCTAAATTAACAAGCATATGGTGCTCTTCATTTAATTCATATTCAGGCGGCATAGTATGATAAAAATATTTGGAATCATTCTCTCTTTTCATAATAGTTACGCTGATATTTTCATCCTCTCCAATTTTGTACTGGTCAATGAGTTCAGCATCTTTAGGAAGTTCAGCCATTAATCTTGTAAAACTAAAATTAGGCAGAACATCTGGCCTGAAAATATCCGCATAAATATTTCTATTGCCAAAGCCATAGTCATCTACTAAACTTACAACATTTTGTATAAGTTTAGTGCCTTCCAACAATCCCTGAAATCTCTCAAGCAACCGTATATAATTGACTAAATTCCCTCTCTTAACTGCCTCTCCGCTCTTTAAACTCTCTCTCAATCCTCTTATCCTATTTTTTAATTCAATATAGCATCCTACAGGATCTTGTCTTAATAACCCTAATAAATAACTCAAATCTCCATATATCTCAGAAGCATTTCCAAAAAATCTTAATTTAGCAGGGGACAATAGCTCTTCCTGTTTAACTAAAAAATTATAGAGCCTTGCAATCTCTGTCAATAAACTGACTTGTTGAAAAGCATAATTATAATTCCTCTGCTGTACAAAAACTATTCTAGTAACATTAGGGTTATTAATCAAAGCGTCAATAGTTCTAGCCATAACATCTGCACTTTCAGCAATACTGGGAACATAATTAGCCAGGAGATAATTAACATATAAAATATCTTCTCCTTCATGCCTCTCAATTTCAACAGCGTAAAGTGGCGCACCTTCTTTGAAAATCATATATCTCCAAAAATATCAATAATTAAATATCTTTCGTAAAACAAAAACTAATCCAAAATAATATAAACCCTGCAATCCTAACAATAACATGGGCCCTCCGACAGAATATGCAGAACAGCAATATTCTTCTGACATGAACCTAAAAATAAGAGATATTGAAGATAAACTTAATTTGTTAAGAAATAGAGTCATGCTAATAGGCCAGTCTCATGTGGATGAAAGAGAGAAAAACTTTTCGCAAATTCAAGAAATGAAAAAACAGATTCTTCAAATGAAGGAGGAAAATATAAGAATCAGCGCGCTTTTACAAAGATTAACAGAACAACTCAACAACACTATAAGAAAAGAAGAACTTACAATACTTCAAAGACAATTTGATTTATTCAGAAAATAAAATGGGAATAATAGAAGAAATAGGAAAAATGAGGCAGTTTGGAAAATCAGATCAGGAGATTGTAAAAACATTGCGGCAAAGAGGAATATCAGACAAAGAAATCTCAAATCTCCTATCTCAGTCACAAATTAAAGAAGCAGTAACATCTCCGTCACAAACATTATCTCCTATGCAAGATCCTCCTGATACATCTAATTATCAAACCCCTTACTTCGGTATGTCTCCAACAATAGAAGAGCTTGGCTCTATGCAGCCATCTCTTCTAAATCAGCAGCAAGCCTATCAAGAGCCAATACCATCCACCCCTGCGCCGCTCCAAGAAGCACAGTATCCTGAAGAACAACTCTATCCACAAGAATCATATCCTGAAACTTACCCGCAGCAATACCTGAACAAACTTATGACTATAACTATCAATATCCGCAATACACACAATCATCAATAAGTTCAGATACAATATCAGAAATAGCAGAGCAAGTCGTGGCAGAAAAATTATCAAAAATCAGAGATAGGCTGGAAAAAAATATAGATTTAAAAACAATATTTGAAACAAAACTTTCGAATGTTGATGAAAGGCTCCAAAGAATAGAAAAAATCATAGATCGTTTACAGCTCTCAATCTTGCAAAGAGTTGGTGAATACGTAACAAATGTCTCTGATTTAAAGAAGGAATTAGTTGAAACCCAAAAATCTTTTAATACATTAGCCCATCATTCTCATTCGTCAGCACATTCAGCCCATCCACATCCAAACCATTCACATCAAACTCACCCAAATTCTCATATATCCCATACGCATTCAAAACACAAAAAAACCAAGCATCATCCTTAATAATAAAAATATTTAAATAAAATCAATCTTTCTTCTTTTCAGCAACACTTCTTATCATAAGCCATCCTGCTCCTGCTCCAATCACAAGTAGCAATATTGCCCCAAAGGCTCTTGTGTTATAAATCTCCCTGCTTAATCTAAACAAGTTAGGATCTGCCCCTGCCCCGCTGCTTCCAGGAAGATAAGGCGCAATAACCTCAGAAAAAACAATAAACCCAGAAATTAAGAATATAATAATCAAAACAAGAATAAATGCAACTCCCACTCCCTTGTGCATAAACTCAGCAGGTTTCCCAACAAATCCCAAAATAAATAAAATAAAAAACAAGCTAATAATTAACATTCCAAACCATGGAGTTATAGTCAAAACATATTCTCTAACCCCGGCAGCAGAAACAAAAATAGTCGCAATAACAAAAGAAATAAAGAATTGCACAAAAAGGCTCTCTCCCAATAATTTTGTCTTATTCAGCAAAGCAAATAAAATAGCAAGCACTATTAAAAATGCCAATATTGGTCCAAAATAACTTAATCCTGTAATATCCACTGCCATTTTTTTAAGCGGGTTCAAAAAACCCCTTCATAAGAGCCTTACCAAAGTTACTCGCCGGAGTAGTCTGCCTATCCCCTCCACCAGAAGTAGCAACTGCAATAATAATAGCTAAGAACAAAACACCAAGGATAATCCATCCTACAGCCTCGCCTCCAAAACCATATATTCCCCATCCAAGATTCAAAAAGGTCTGATAAATAACAATAATACCGATAATAACTGCAATGCCAGCCAAGCCCCACCCCCAATATCTTCTTTCATCTTCAGGAATAAATAATCCGACTAAAATCAAAACAGCTAATAAAGTTACTACCCCTATACCTAATCTAGGAAACAACTCTGCATAAAATTGATTAAACCAGCCAAATCGAATAGCCATAAAACCAACAACGAGAGCAATAATAACATTAACTCCCTTGTTATTTCCAAATATTTTCATAAAGCTCAATATGCCAAAAACAACAGCAAATATTAATAGAAAGGGCAGGGCATAATCAAAAACCCCATAACTTTCCCACAAATACAAAAGATCCTGAATACTGTAAACCATCTTTATTTAAATGAAAAATGCTTTAAATATCTTTCGTGAAAGACTTAGTTCTTTCAATTCTTAGATATATTTCGTATACGTCTACTTATTTCCCTTGATTTCTCCGCCGCTATTATTGCTCTTTCCCCCCCAGACTACAGCAGCAATAGCTCCAATAATAATCACAATCAAAATCCCATTAATAAATAATCCTGTATTGGCCCCATAAATAAAATTAACAACGAAATCCAATCCTCCTGTCAAAATTAAAACCATTGCAATAACTAAAATTCCTGCGAGAATCCCGACAGTAATTCTTAACCCACTGGGCATTTCAAATCCCTCCCCTCTATGTACAAACCCAAATAAAAGCATGAAGATTAAAATTACAACTAAAGCAACTCCTAAAATAGGAATCATTCTAACCACAACATCTGTCGCAGACCCAAATGAAACAAAAACCAGTGCAATAACTAAAGAAATAATAGCATCAATCTGCCTTTTTCCATCGCCTAAAATCTTTGTCTTTTCTAAAACAGCAAAAACCAAAGTAAACATTAACAAAAATGGCAGTATAGTTTCAACAAAAAGAGGGTTAGTAAATATTGTTTCAACCATAATTAAAATTAAACTTTAATATATATAAACCTTCTCACAGAATCGTATTGTTGCGTCTACGGGTGTTAAAAGCGATTAATTTATATACTGAAAAATACAATTATTTATTAATGAAAAAGGTTATAGTAGTTATGGCAAGTAAGCGTATTTCTAAAGATGCTGAATTGAAAAAACTTTTAGAGGAAAGTGAGAATATAATAAACGTAAGCGGAGCCAACATAATCTATATTAAGAAAGAAATGGAAAGAATAGATAAAAAGAGTCAAGAAGTTGAAAGAAAAATTTCATTACTTCTTTAATTTCCGAGACATATAATTTGTTAATTTTTGTTGCATATTCTTTAATTCTTCATTTTCATTTATTAAATCTAAATTGTAATTTCTTATCTCTTTAAACAGATGCTTGGAAATAGCATATAATTCTCTTAATTCTCTATCTCTGCTGTCCATAGTTAGTTTTTGTAATGCAGATGTAGTTACTACTATCAATGCAAATAAACTAACCAATAAAACTATTCTATTTGGAATGTACTCTAAAAGTAAAATGAGAACGAATTGCTCTACAAAATAAGCTATAATAAATGAAACATCAAAAAATGAATAATTGTTATGGAAAAAATCTCTTATAAATCTCCATAACATTCCTATAATAATCAAGATGGATAATATGTGTTATTTAAAATAGGATAATAAAACCTTTCTAAGATTGACAAATTTTAAGTTTACAATGTAACAATACAACCCAAAACTTCCTTTAAACCCCAGTCAAACTCTCTGCCTCAGCGCCCTCTAAAGCAAAACTGCCTTCTTTTTCAGGCAAAGAAGCCTTATTAATTATAAAAACATCTCCGATAGCCTTAACGAACTGATGCGGCACTACAACTCCTCTTGCCCCTCCAAACATACTCAAAAAACTATTTCCAATTCTTATTTTCCATCCATCAATTTTATTATCAGCCAAATTAACCTCTTCTATCTGTCCAAAATAATCTCCATCAGAAGTATAAACATGTTTTCCAAGTATTTCACTGATATTCTTTATCCTCAGCATGAATTTCTTTGTCTTGTAGGGTATTTATAGTTTTTGTTTGCAAAATATATAAATTAAACAATAAACTAAAAAGCAACAAGGTTTATATAAATGCTTATCTCTCCTTAAAAATGAAGCCTGCTGAAATTGGTAATATTTTCATAGCAATTATCCTTCTTACAATTGTTTCAGGCCTCGCATTCGTAATTAATTCACAATGGGAAGATCTCTCTCTAGCATTTGCCTTTTCTGCAATAATAATCTTTATAGCAGTCCTATCAAAAAAATTAACAGCATATCTCTTAGATGCAGATGTAGAGCATGAAATATGGGAAATAACCCGCTTAGGCCTCAAAAAATCAGATCATTTCAAAAAACCATTTCCTGCAGGCATACTCCTTCCTCTTATAATCTCAATAATAACTTTAGGAACAATAAAATTCTCAGCATTTTTAACATTTGAAGCAAGGGCATTAAAATATCGTGCTTCAAAACGTTTTGGTTTTTATAGCTATACTGAAATGACAGATTGGCACAATGCTTTAATAGGAGCCTCAAGCGCAATAGCCCTCTTTCTAGTTGCGATAATCGCATATTTCCTTCCGATAGCAGATCTAGAATCCCTCTCTAAAATGTCAATCTACTATATCTTTTGGAATCTTCTGCCCATATCAAAACTAGACGGTACGCAAATATTCTTCGGCTCAAGAATTCTCTGGGCAGTTCTTGCCACTATAACTTTAATAGCAACAATGATGGCAATAATCACTATATAAGAAGGCCTAAATATTAAATTCGCTAAATAAAAAAATGAAAGAGGCCAAGTTTATGAAAATTGCTTTTTTATCAATAATCCTTCTATTTCTAATAACGAATTTTGTCACTGCTGCAATAGAGCCCCGTAATATAGACCAATATTGGCAGAGAGGTGACGCAAATGATGATGGAAAGCTTGACTTAAGCGATGCTGTCTATGGGCTTAAATATTTATTTTCAGGAGGCGGTCCTATCAGATGCCTGGAATTAGGCGACTTAGACAATGATGGAAAAATAGCTCTTAATGATCCTATCTATCTTCTAAATCATTTATTCCAAGGAGGACATCCTCCAGCAACTCCGGAAAATATTGAGGAGCAAGATGGAAATGATAGACCATTAGAAATTGGTTTCCTCTATTTTGATTATGCTCAAGAAATTCCAGAAATTGAACTGGAAATTCCAATAACTCTATCATTAGCGAGCGAGCAAGGAATAATGAAATATTGCAAAATATCTGCATATCTTGACGCTGACAAAAATAATCCTAAAATAGAAATTCTAGAAGTTGGCCACCCGGATTTTATTGGAAATCTGCCTAATCCATTAGAATTTATTGTTGGAGACGAAATAGGCGAAAATAGTATGTCGCTTGATAAAACCTATCTTCTTGAAGCATTGTGTAAAGATGATAAGGGCACTGAAGCAACTACTGCTATAAAAATAAAAACAATTGCCCAAAAAAAACCCCGTGATTGTACCATTGGAGATATATGTTGCTCAAAAACTGATGGCGCTAAAATTTGCATTTATGGAGATGGTCCACATTCAGAAAAAGCATGCAATGACATTCCCTCTATTGATCCTAATGATGATTTTCTTCAAGGACAATGGAATGAAGAAGAAACCCCAGAAACCTGTAATATACAAGAAAATCTCCTAGCAAATAACAAAGAAAAAAATCAAATTGAATTATTAGGGTCGCCTCCGGATATTCCTGGAAATAATCCTCCAATATCAACCTTAACAGCATGTTGCGAAGTGACTTGCTCTAATGGAGAAAAAACCTGCGCACAAACTGTAGAAGACTCCTGCGATAGTTTAATTGAAAACTGGATACCCTATGGATATGCATCTCCTTCAGACTTATGTGATAAAAAATTTCCAGGCACTTCAGCAACATTAGTAGAATATCGCCCAAGTAAAACCTGCGATACAACACTGGCAATTCCTAAATGCGACTCAAAAAATGGATGTGAAGTAGAATCAATAAAAATTCTTAGAAGATTAGATCAATGGGGAGAAATTCCAAGAAGTTTTAGAATGCCTAGGCCTTACATGACAGAAGTTGAAATAATAAATAAAAATAAAGAAATCAAAGATGCTGCTGAAGAAATAGGAATATCTGGAACAGCAATGCAAATACCTAAAGCACTTGATGCTAATCATAATCATAATCAACTTCTAGGATTTGGCGAAGGATGGGTAAAAGGCACGGACGTTAAATTTGAGAAAATAACTAAAAATAGACAACAAAGAATAAATATTCAATTCCTCGGAGATTATAAGATGGAATATTCATTTGTAGTAAAAGGAGAGTTAAAAGCGACTAGTGACCCAAAAGAATGTGAAAAATATCAATTCACAAAAATCACTGCAAAACGGATAGAAAATGGAGTAGGAAAAGAATTTTCTAAATATATTGGAGTAACAGAAAATAAAGATCAACAAGGAAACATAATTAGTACGGAGTTCTTGCTTCCTATAAATCAGTATCTGTTTTCCTCAGAGGAGCTAAAAAAAGAAAAAAGTCTGCACGAAATGGAAGGAAAACTGCCAAATACAAAAACCCTTCTTGACAAAACTACACATATTCCTATAAATGCTTTAAATTCTATACAAGAATCACGTAATGAATTTAAAAATCTTGCTTTATGCTCATATGACTCAGATTCATATTGCGCTGATGATTATAGAGAAGAAAGATCGTCAAAATTAGGCGATATAAGAAAAGACCTAGATGCTTTAATCAGTTGGCCAATAATAATGGAAGGATATTTTGAAACGTCCCCTGTAGTAATCAGAAATCCTATGATAATATGGCACGATAGTCCGGGCTTAATTAATAATCTCAAATATTTTGCGCTTCTGCCTTCACGAACCCGTTCATATCCTCTACTTCGAGAAACACTTAATTTCCATGAGGAATATCAAGCGTCTTTTATTATGATTATTGAAGATGAAAAACCGCGCCCGTATTCTGAAAATGTCAATGGGCAACTACAAACACAATCTGCTCTCCACAGATGGTTATGTGAATTAGAAGATATACATATAAAATCAACAGGGGGCTCTCCAAAAAGATATGAGTTAATAGATGAACCAACATGCAAATGCTACCCTCAAAGAAAAAAATCTCCTCAAGATAACTGGGAAAGAATTAAAGGCAAAGAAGGTGATCCCATAAATTCAGAAACAGGTTTTATTGAAAAAATCTGCTGAGAAATATTTATAAACTGCATACATTTAGTCAAATTATGAAAACATTAACAAAATGTCTCCTAACAGAATGCGCATTAACTCTAGTTAGTATAACTGGAAAATTCGCACTGCAGAAAGAATTTGAAACTCCTAAAGAAGTTATCTTGGACAAATATCTCGGAAGCACGCCCCTTGGATTATATAGGGAAGAAAATGTTCTAGACCTAAAGAAAATAAGAATTTATGACCCTGAAAAAAAAGAATATATCTATCCTTTCAGAGATTCTCCTCAAGAACAAAAAAACAACAAATAACCAAAACTATATATAAAAACAATTCTCTGAAAAACTATGTTAAATCTGTCTCCTAGAGAATATCAAAAAGCAATTTTTGAAACAGCAAAAAACAATAACACGTTAGTCGTGCTCCCCACAGGCCTTGGAAAAACTTTAATATCTCTCCTTTTGGCAGTTGACAGAATACAAAAATATCCTGCGAAAAAAATTCTCATGCTCGCGCCTACAAGACCTTTAGTAGAACAGCATTTCAATACATTTAAATCCCAGCTCCCGGAATTATATGCTGATCTGCAGCTATTTATGGGCTCAATACATCCAAATAAAAGAAAATCAATATTCCAAACAGCAGATATAATCTTCTCAACACCGCAATGCATTGCTAATGATCTAAAAAACGACTTATATAATTTAGAAGACGTTTCTCTTTTAATAATGGATGAAGCCCATCGTTGTCTGAAAAACTACGATTATACAGCAGTTGTTAATTACTATAAGCAGCAGGCAAAAGCTCAAAGAATCCTGGGCTTAACCGCCTCTCCTGGTTCGGATTCATCAAAAATCAAGGAAATTTGCTCTCATCTCGATATAGAAGAAATAGAAGTCCGTACAAGAGATTCAGAAGATGTTAAACCCTATCTAAAAGAAAGAGAATTTCAAAAAGTAGAAGTGCCATTCCCACTAGAATTCCAAGAAATAAAGGTTCTTCTAAAAAGAATCTATGATGAAAAAGTAGAGCGATTAAAATCAAGAAAACTTCTATTCGGCCCAATAAATAAAATAACTCTCCTTCAGCTCCAAAATCGTCTTGCAGCCAGAATTCCAATAAGAGACTTTAATGCGATGATAGGGATGTCTTTGACTGCTCAAGCAATAAAAATATCTCATGCAATGGAGTTGTTAGAAACCCAGACACTTTCAGGCCTAAATGAATATCTTATGAGTTTAATAAAACAAGCACAAGAAAAAAAGAGTCGGGCAGTACAATCTTTAGTTAAAACTCCTGAATTTAATGCGGTACTGATCTCCCTAAGAAATCTTCAGGCAAAAAAAATAGAGCATCCAAAAATAGAAGAACTTGCAGTACTAGCAGAAAACCAGTTTAAAGAAAATCAAAATGCTAAAATTATTGTATTTGCACAATTCAGAGAAACAGCCCAAACAATAGTAGATAGATTAAAGCAAATTCCAGAGATAAAAGCATCTATTTTCATAGGTCAGGCAAAAAAATCAAACTCCAGAGGCACTTCTGGCTTAAATCAAAAAGAACAGAAACAAATAATAGAAAAATTCCGTTCGGGAGAAATAAATACCATAGTGGCAACTGCAATAGGAGAAGAAGGACTTGATATTCCGGAAGTTAGCGCAGTAATATTTTATGAGCCAATCCCTTCAGCAATAAGGAAAATCCAAAGAGCAGGAAGAACCGCCCGCCTCTCTCCAGGAAAATTAATCATCTTGATGACTAAAGACACCCGCGATATAGCATTCCATTATGCCTCATCAGCAAAAGAAAGAAAAATGTATAAAACTCTGGATGTTGTAAAACAAGAATTGAAAGAAAAGCAAAAAGATAATTCTCCGGCTCTTTCAGATTTTAAAACTTAAAATGAAAAATATACGGCTAAAACCCTGCCTAAAAAACTTAGAAAAGAAAAAAATAATTTCAAAAAGACCGCATCCTATAATTCCATTCATTATAACTGCTATAATCCCTCTCCTCTTCTTTATCAAAACATCTAATTATATATTAACAATCTCAATATACATATTATTCATCTTCTCATTAATATTCTCAATTATCCATCTAATAATCTACAAACTCCTCCCTGCCTAAAATGTTCCACAGCCTTTCAACAAAAACCCAAAACATTTATATATACATATACGTATACATATATATGTCAAAACTAATTAATATCTCAAATGAAATTTACAAAAAGCTTTCTACTATAAAAGGAAAAGAAAGCTTCTCTATAATAATTGAAAATTTGTTGGAAAAAAAAACAAATAAAGATGCCATTTTAGCATGTGCCGGAAAAGGAGGCTTAAACGAAGATGCGTTAAAATCTCTTCGCAAAGACTGGAAAAAATGGTCAGACAAATATGCTTAGATTCTGATGTTCTCATTGATCTGGTTCTGGGAAAAGAAGAAATAATAAATTTCATACAACAAACAGAAGCAGAATGGTTTACAACCACTATAAACATTTTCGAAATTTTGTCAGAGAGCAACGAAAAACAAAAAAATATTGAGAATTTAATCATAGGACTCAAAAAAATAGATTGGGATGAAAAATCAGCATTAAAAGCAGGAGAAATAAGAAAGGCCCTGAAAGAGAAAGGAGATATCATAGAAATAAGAGATATTTTTATAGGAGCGGCATGTATTGAAAATAAACTCGAACTTTTAACAAATAATAAAAAACATTTTGAAAGAATGAAACAATTTGGATTAAAATTAATAGAATAAAAACAACTAAAATTTAAATAATTCTATCGTCCTATTATATCATGGTCTTTCACAACATCTTCTCAAAAAAATCAATTAAAGAAAAAACCTCTCAAATAATTATAATAGACAATAGAGAGAAAAATTCTCTCGTCATCTCGGAATTAATATCATTAAATGCAAAAATTGAATTAAAGCAATTAGAAGTTGCAGACTATATTATAGGCAATACAGCAATCGAAAGAAAAACAATTTCTGATTTAATCTCTTCCATGCTTAATAAAAGACTTTTTCCGCAATTAGAAAACCTAAAACAATATGAAAACTGTCTTTTAATCATCGAAAACTATCAAAACCTGGATTTAAAAGAAACAAAACTAAATGAAAATGCAATACGAGGCCTTCTCCTCTCAATCTCCTTAGATTATAAAATTCCAATAATATTTACAAAAGACGAAAAAGATACAGCAATGTTTCTTAGCCTTATAGCAAAAAAGAAAAAAACAGAAATCTCGCTAAGAGCAAAACTCAAAATAAAGGACTCTCAAAGATTGCAATTTATTTTAGAAGGTTTCCCAAACATAGGCCCAAAAACAGCTAAAAAACTGCTAAAAAAATATAAAACAATAAAATCAATTATAAATGCGCAGAAAGAAGAAATAAAATTCTTAATAGGAAAAAAAGCAGATAAATTTATAGAATTGATAAATAAAAAATATAAAGAAAAACTACCCTAGTCTATAAACTTCCAAATCCTTGTAAACTGGCCCTAATTCTCTAAGTTCACTTTCCTTCAGCTTAAATTCATTAACTTTAAATCTCACATCTCGCAATTTCAATCCAGAAACATAATCCATAAAATCTTTTTTATCTTTGACATATTTTACGCGGGCAATTGTCATGTGACTCATAAATCTCTCCTCTTCCTTGAATCCACATTCTTTCAAAATCATATCCACTTTTTTCTGCAGCTCAAATATTCCTTTTCCAGCAACTTTTATCCAGACAATTCTTGGCATGCCATGAAAATTAAAAGTTCCTGCTTTCTCCAATCTCGCCTCAAATTTCTCAAATTTAACCTCCCTCAGCTTCTGCATAACTTCCTCCAATTTCAAATCATCAATTTCCCCAAGAAACTTAAGTGTTAAGTGTGCATTTTCTAATTCAGTTAATTTCCCGGTAAATTTTCTCTTTCCCAAAATATTCTGCACACGAGCCACTTCTTTTATAACATTATCAGGAAGCTCAATAGCTATAAAAGTCCTATGTACTCTTTCATTTTCTTCCATATTTCATTTCAACAAAATTCTCAATTTTCTCTTTATTATAAATAAAAGGAATATGCTTCTTTTTTTCAAAATAATCAGAAGTTTTCCTAATTTTTTCAATAGCCCTTTCTCTTTTTGACATAGAATAATATGCCTTTTCCCTATTAAAACAATAAAACACGCCTAAAATAATTCCGCAAGAAAACATTGCATATCCAAGTAATACCAAACTCTCCAGTCTTCTTTCCATAAAATGAACACTCTAATTGAATATTTAAATTTTTTACCTTTTTAACATTTCCAAGAGGATTGAAATTATATACCTCAAGTTAAAAAGCTTCATCACATTCAACAAAGTTCAGGGCAATATAAAAGTGTACAAGAAATCATCTCTTCCATTTCCCTATCAAGAATTCATTGTTGAAAGCTCAGAGTATCAAGGAGAATTTTTCGTAGCGACAATTGATAGACCAATGTAGGTTCTCGGAAAACCTTGCCCATCAGAAAGAAGCGATCTTTTTGGCCCTATCAACAACTACGGCTTAGACCCAGCAATAGGGGCCGCCCACTGTAAAATATTTAAATACGATATTCCAAAAATAAGATAAAGAGGACAAAAAATGAGCAAAACACTTAAAGAGTCAGGTTCTCTAAGAATAGAATAAAAAGAAAAATGAGCAAAACACTTCAAATCAGCAAGATCGCAATGTGTGGTGTATGCCTTATCTTCAGCATTGCAACAGTCTTCGCAGCATACGCAGAAATAACCGCTCCCCAACAAAATGAGTATGTAAATGATGAGGAAATCTCTATTGAAGGAATTGCAATTGCTGATGAGGGCTCTACGTTTACTAAATGGGTACTTGAGCTCGGAGCCTTTGATCAAGGAATCTTTAATCCAACAAGAACACTCACTTCATCAACAGAGCAAAAAAGAGGCAGTGTAGATGAAGAAGAATTAATAGAAGAAGATGAAGAAAGATTAATAAGGGGTGTCCCTCTTTATACTCTTGATCTTTCCAGCCTCCCTATAGGAGAGCACGCACTCCGTCTTACAGCAATAGACACGAAAGGAGTAGATACATTTACCGCCGCTTTCTATAAAACTCAGAGCATTAAACTCAATCTCAGGCATCATCTCAACAAAGAATTCTATCAAGTCATTATCTTCTTTTATGGAGAGATAATAACATTCTTTACTGTTGAGTCAGACCCTTTATATGCAAAAGTTCTGGGTAATGGGAATCCAGATCCAGAGCAAGGCCCTATCACAGACTGTCTCTCTGCCTGCGACCTTACTATAGATCTCTTCTCTATAGAAGAAAAAGCACAGGAAGAAGGAGATATCCAAGTCATCGCAGAAGATACTGATGGAACATTCTACTCCTTTTACAAAAAATTTGATGCAAGAAATGGCATCAAAGAATTCACGTTTGATACTTCAACGACAAGAGAAATAAAAGCAATTGAAAGAGCAAAAGCCCGCCTTCCGTCATCGGCAGAGTATGTTCTTGCATATTCTCCAGAATATCCCTTTTATTTTATGCCAACTGATGAAACCGACTCTCTCAAAATACAAGTAGACACCAGAGAAGAAAACAATCTTCGCTACAATGATTATGAGCTCACAATCCGCTTTGACCTCATCCAAGGAGAGAACATCGTCTACGCCGAAGTTCCTCTTTTCTACCCTTTTGAAGAAAGCCAGGAAGAAAAAGATTTTATCAGAGGAGATGTTGACGGGAGTGGCAGAGTGGATATCAGCGATGCTATTTTCATCCTAAACTACTTATTTGCAGGAGGTGCTTCTCCAAGATGTGAAGACGCAGCAGATGCAAATGACGACGGAAAAATCGAAATAGCAGATGCAATCAACATCCTTTCTTTCCTGTTCACAGGGGGAAAACCACTCCCTCCACCCGACATAAATACACCAGCAGGTTTTCGTTTTGATACAACCTCTGACAGATTCATCTGTATACAGGAGATTTAAAATGCAAAGATATATTATCAAAAAACAACTGTTCGTTTTAGGAGCCTTTTTCATAATCATACTCATCTCTTCAGCATCTGCTGTTGAAAGAGTTAAATACACACCACCAAAAGAACGACCGATAATTGCTAATGGTTTGTGGTTAATCAATGAAAAACCAGGAACAGCGGAAGGAGGACTTACCCCAACAGGTCGAGACCATACAGGTCGACAAGAATATCGATACAGCCCAGAAGCAAAACTTGATGGAACAGCTGCCCCTGACAGAGTAAAAGTAAAAAATGGATTTATCTATATTGAATCATGGGTTGGTCCTGTATATAATTACGAGGGGCATCCAAACGACGGAGAAGCTATAGTGGGGTCACAGGCACTTACTCCAGAAGGGAAAAAAATACCAATAAAGGAAGAGGGTGATTGGATACCTTCTATAGGAAGAAACGAAAAAAAGGGCCAGGTAAAGTGCGAAGAAATCAGTGAAATTATCCTTGACCTAAAGGGTGGAGATGATATAGCTGTTGAATTACCAGCATGTGACACGACAAATAAAGAAACATGGGGGGGCGTACATGCTATCGATGGATCAAAAATTATGCGATCTGTTGAGCCTAAGAAATTTATAACGGCTGACCTCGGACGTGGAGATGATAAAATCCTTACAGGTCGTGGAAAAGGTCATACAGTAAAGGGAATAGGAGGCAATGATAACATCATAATGCAAGGAAAGGGATCGAATCATGTAGCTGGAGGAGATAATGATGACACGATTTTTGGGAGCTATTACAGTAAAAGTGAAAACTCCATTTGCGGTGGCAAAGACAAGGATACGATTACAGCAAGAGGCGGCACAAACAAAATACGAGGAGCAGACGGAACTGATACAATAACAATAATGAAAGGAAAAGGAAAGGGGCAGGGTGATGAGCCAAAAGAAGAAGATGGTATGAAAAAAGATGAAATGATTTGTGATGAGGATAGCTCAGATATAAAATGTGATCCCGATACCCTCGAAGAACCAATAATCTTTGTGGATCCTGACCTCGCAGCAGATTGTCCTAAAAATCAAGAATCAGATAATCCCACACCTCCTCCAGAACCCCCGATCTCACATTAGTAGATGACTTTTCCAGGTAAAATAAGTTCTTCTATTCGTGTTAATCAAAATTACTATCATTAATTCCCAAGCAATTGAAATGATATACATCGAGTTAAATTTTACCTCTTTTTAATTCCCAGGGTATTGAAATTATGTACAACGAGCTGATTTCATAACCTCCTTATCAATAAATAGAGCAATATAAATAATAGTAGTTCAAGTCAAAACTCTTCACCTCCTTCAACAAAGTTTAGGACCACATAAAAGTGCACAAGAAATCATCTCTTTAAAAATTCCTCAAGCCACTCGCCATGTTTTCTCAAGCTTCTTAAAACATACTCTTCCCGTTCAGGAATCTCTTCATAAGGCTCTTGAAGAACTTCTCTTGCCATAAACCACTCCCTTCCATCAAGAGCAGCCTTCCGCATAGCTTCTTCAAGGCGAAAAAGCGAAAAAAAAGATGGAAGAGTTTGAAGAAAGCAGACAAGCGAGCCAATTCTCACTCTTGGATGTTGATAAGGAGAAGTATGAAGAATGATTTCAGTCAATGCAATTCTCTTCTGCATATCAGGCTGATGCAAAACCCCTTCCTGCAAAGCCCTGTCATACAAACATCCTCTGCCTCCCAGAATGCTTGAACCCTGTAAAAGATACTTCTTCTCCTCATAAGTAAAATCTCTCATCATCACTTGAGAAACAACATGTTCAATCCTCTCTGTATGCGAAGCAGGATTCTCACGAGATAGAAAAAACTTACCAAAAGAATCTGCCTCTCCCTTATGTAAAAATTCCTCAGCATGAACCAAATCCTTAAAAGCGTATTTCCTCTCCAGAACGAAATTAGGAGAATCGCTATAAAAAAAACCTTTTCCGGAATTCAATATCTCTTCAGCATGAAAAACATCAAACCGAGCTTGAGAATCAGCTCCTTTCAAATAATGAACCAAAAATCTACGATAATCAAAATCCAGAAAAAGATACTCCCTCACATTCTTCTGAACAGCAAAATCAGGAGTATCTTCAAAAACATGTTGAATCACTGCGCTCTTATGCCTTCTTCCAGTCTTTAAGGTATCGCGATCCAAAACATATCTAACTTCCTCTTGTATAACCTCTCTCACAACCTCGCATAGCTGAGCAAGTTCTCTTAAAGAAAAACAGGGATTCCTCTGCTCCTTCACATACTCCCTAAGAAAATCTCGAAGTTCATGATACTGTTCCTGTCTCCTCAAATAAAAGAAAGCATCAGCAGATCCTACATGATACTCTTCTCTAAGAAAATGAATATCTCTTAATTTTTCTATTAAATGCAGTTGATTCATACAATATCCAGTTATCTGCTATTTATAAAATTTACTACTTAAAAAAGGATACAAAAATCCAGGAGATAAGCCGAAAATGAAAATTCGCAAGCATGATCACCCATTCCTGCCAGGATTCCCACCCGGGAAAGAATTTATTATAATATTTCATGGTGATTAGGCAAGTTAATTTTTACCTTCATCAATTCCCAATCATATAGATTATGTACTATCAATTACGGACTAACTTTTTTGATTTTCAGCTTTTATAACCCTTAATACACCAATAAACAACGATTTTAAATTGCAAGTAATATCTATAGAAAATTGTGTTAATGAGTCTATATTTTCTAGCAATTTTCTGTCTATTGAATTAAAATTTTACTTTCAACATTTTATTGGTATAGTTTATGCACTAATAATTACCTAATTTTGTATAATAATCAAAGCAATTATCTATAATAAGTATTTTATCATAAATTATCGTCGTTATTATAGAATAATTGGGCTATTTTTTGGTCCGGAAAGTACTCAATCACCTATTTCAAACAGGAAAACAGATAAAAAGACTATCAAAAAAACAAGAGCCACCACGCCTTAAAAGGTGTGGTTTGTGAAAGGCTCTTGTTTTTAGGATGATCAGAATTGAAAACCCTAAAGCTACTACCACACACTAAAGTGTGTGGTTTTCAATTCTGACATAAAATTTTCATCAAGGAATAGGCCATGTATCGCAAAGCGAGCATCCGCACCCGCACGTGTAATAGGTAGTGACAACACATGCGGATTCGACAATGGCAAATTCATCAGTAGGATCAGCATCTCCAACTCCCTGTTCTTTGGTCTCATGACGCAGGTAAGGAAGCGCTCTGCAATACTGATCATTTCCTTCATCACGCTCGCAATTAGTCTGCTGACAGGATGCTCTTGGATTACATGGACCAAAAGTCCCTTCTGCTGCACGCTTAGGACATTCTACATTCACAAGATAGGCCTCATTACTCTTTTTTCCAGCCTCAAAACATGGTTCACCATGATCTAGTGGAAAGAGTCTCCAAGGAACTGCTACTTCAACAGCATCTACACTTGTCCTTCTTCTATCATCGCAAACACTATCATCACTACTCATCGGAGGTCGAGGGTCTTGAGGCGGCGGATCATCATCATCATCACCTGGCGGCGTATAAGGAATTTGCTTTGGTGGTACCCTGAAGTCTCCACCACTCTTACTCCCCCATTTCTGTATTTCACTATCACTTTTAAGACCAACTTCAAATCTTGGCGGACCATCTGGAGAACCACCAGGAAAAAAATCCTCAGGACTAAACTTTCCTCTTCCAAATTGCTTTAGTACAGCCTTGAACCCTTCTTCGTCTTTTTTCCACAAAAGATTTTCAAGAATCGCATTTGCCCCCCCAATAGTGAGATCATTTTCACCTAATCTTTTTCTGAGATAATCAAGAATCTCACCACTGACTGCAGGATCAGGACTATTAAGAGCCTTCCGCATATTCCAAAACACTGTTTTAAGATTGCTAGTAACATCCACGCCATATTCTTTATTGAATTTCTCCGCAATTTCCAACATAAGATCACCGGTATGTGCCTGTGCCATGGTAAGTGCCTTATTAGCGGCCCTTTCAACAGCACCCTGCATGTCGGAAAGTTGTTTTGTTCTTTGAGCAAGGTCTGTCTGAACCCCAACTAAAGAATTAACTGCTTCACTCAATTTCTCTCCCAAATCTCTAGGAGGGGGATTGGGATTCTCCAGAGATTTCTCCAAGTTCTCCAGCAATGACTTGTAAGTGTTAATCTCTTCTATTTTAGTTTTCAGAGTTTCTTCCATCCTACTCAGAAGTTCTTTTGCTTCAGGCAAAGTACTATATTCACCAGGTCCAACAGGTTTATTAATAGACTCTACTATAAAACTTTTGGCATCTTCAAGGTGTTCAAGTGCCTCAGGAATATGCTCATGAACAGCTGTGCTTACAGCCGCCTTTGCAGCTTCAGTATTTCCTGCTCCTACAAAAGCATCAGCATCAGTGACACTTACAGCAGCATTTCCAAGACTCACGAGTCCATCGCGCACCGAACCTAGAGTATTCCCTACAGGATGATACGTTGCTTCTAAAGTTCCAAGCGCTGCCGCCAGTTGCTTCAGAACCTGCTGTTCCTCAGGAGTAAACTTATTCGGATCCCTATAAAAATCCTCCACGAGAGCCTTTGCTTTCTTAAACACCTCCTGCGCACTGCGTCTAAGCCCCTCACTACCAATGCTTGAGGCAAGAACAAGACTGTTTGCAGTTAATGTTGCCGTAGTCATATGCGTAATAGTCTCGACAAAAGCAAAATCATAAACGGGCTTTGCCAGAAGTCCTGCAAGAGCAAGCTCCCCAATAACAGCCACTGTTATTGCCAGAGGTGAAGTCAATATAATCGCTCCTGTTGTAATAAGTTCTTTGATTAAAGTAGCATCACCGACAATAACAGCCACACCCCCCTCACTTTTCAATACAATAACCCCAGCTACTGCGCCTGCCGCAAGCGCAGGATCTCTTACAGGCAGTGAAATGCCAGATTCTGTAACAAAAGTCCCAATATCTTGTGGTTTCTCAGCAGGTCTCCATTCAGGAACCCACCCTGCTCTTTGCCCGAAATCCGTGTCTTCTTGATCCTTAAGCGGCCCATCATAAACATTCCCTATTTTCTTTGTACCATCATGAGACAGAATATCGCCATTTTTTGCAATACTTCCGTCAGGATTACGGAAATTGCAATTCAATATCCCAGGACACTCCCAAACACTAACAAATCCCTGAAAAAGTCTGACATGATACCCAGGAAACGTTCTATCAAGATCATGATACGCCTTCAAATACTCCTGCATAACAAAAATAGAAAAGGCCTCCAGACTAAGATCATTAAAAACAGAATCCCGAGGAAAAGAATCAGCAGGAGCATTAGCTAAAAACTGAATTCCTCGAAGAGCATCAGGATCATTCACAATGTCTTGAAGAGCATCAGGATCATTCACAATATAAGCAATCTCTATCTCGCCCTCTTGAGATTCAGGAATAAAGCATTGAACAGGAGGCTGCCCTCTGCCATGAGTTGTTTCATCATTATCATTAGCATCAGAACATTTAGGATCATCTAAATCAATTAAGCCATTATTATCATTATCATGAGTATCAGAACATTCAGGAGGAGTAAAATCAGGATCAATAACCTTGGGATCAGGAGGAGCAGGACCTCCCTGAAATAAATATCTCAGAAGAGAAACACCATCAGTTATATCTATTTTATTGTCACTATTAACATCAGCTGTCCTTGGACATTGAAGCCTCTTCCCATCCTGATTATTAAATAAATACTGGAGAATAAACACCGCATCACTAATATCCATTCTTTCATCATCATTCACATCTCCTCGTATATAAGGCCGGGTCAATTTCGTAAGAAATCTTTCTATTTCATCATCAGTAAGAGGAACAATATCCTCTTCTTCATCATCAGCAGCAACTCTCGGAATCTCTGAAAAGACCAGCAAAACTACAAAAAATACAAAATAACATTTAATAAACATCGCCTTCTTTTTCATTCATTTAACAACAAATCTATTATTTTAAACATTTCGCATGTCCTTAAATAATCTATTTCGGCACAATAGCAGCACTGCTATATTCTTTAATCAACTTAGAAGCTAATTTCTTAACGTTCTCTAGTTTAACTTCTCTTATTTTCTCCTCGTGCTCGTAATAATCCTCTGCTTTCCCTGACAATTCAGAAAAAACAAGCTGATTCATAACATTTATACTCTCCTCGCTTACTACTTTCTTTAATCCTATCACTCTCTCCTTAGCTTGTTCCAAATCTTTTTCTTTCATGTTCTTCACATTATCAAACTCTTCCAAAATCAGTCTTTTAACCTCTCCAACTTTATCTTTCATAGTTCCAACATAAATTGTATAAAAAGAATAACTTTTCTCGCAGTCTATAGAACTCGTTACTGCATAAGCCAAGCCTCTTTTTTCTCTTATCTCTAAAAACACTCTTGAACTCATTCCATTTGCCAAATAAGCATCTAAAACCTCCAAGTCAAAAGAATCCTTTTCACTTGGCAATGGCGCATGCATGGCAAAAATAAAATGGGCTTGATCAATGCCGTCTCGTTCCTCTATGCTCTCTCCATTTCTCCTTTTAATATTAAATCCTCCCATCTTTCTTCCCTTTTTCTGAAATTTTCTTTCAAGATAATCACAAATCTCATTAAAATCTGCATTTCCTACAATTGTAACAATATAATTTTCAGGATTATACATATTATCAAAATAATCAGCAACAAAATCCCTATTTAAAGAAGAAACTGTCTTGCTATTTCCTATTACTAATTCTCCGAAGGGCTTTTCAAACAAATTCTTTTCAATCTGCTCAAAAACAGCTCTTTTAGGATCATCATGATACATCTTTATCTCTTCTAAAATAACTTTCTTTTCTTTTTCAAATTTTTCTTTTTCAAATTTAGGATTGTTTAACATATCACATAAAATATCCAATCCTGCAAAAATATGCTCACTTGGCAATTTAAACCAATAGCTTGTTATTTCATGAGATGTGAAAGCATTCAATATTCCTCCTTTTTTTTCTATTTCCTTAGAAATGTCTTCATGGGTTCTCGTTTTAGTCCCTGTAAATAAAAGATGTTCAATAACATGTGCTATGCCCTTTATCTCGCTCTTTTCATGAGCTGCTCCAAACTTATTCGTAATACTTAAGCTGACAATTCCCAAATCTCTCTTTTCCATCAAAACAGTCATCCCGTTCTTTAATTTCTTCTTAAAAAAGTTCTTCATGTACAAAATAAAAAAATAGGAGCCTTAATAAACTTTATCCAACATAAGTTATGATGCCTAAACAAAGAATTTCTAAGTTAGAAATAGTTGGTTGGATAATTGGCCTTATAGCTATTGCCGTATTAATTTTTGGCATAATTAGAGAATTATTCTTAAAATAAAAAATAAAAATTAGTAACCAAAATCTAAGGGGGGAATAAATTTTTAACTATCTGACTCTAAACTAATTCATGCCAATCAATGCAAGCTACGAATATTTCAATGCGGAAAAGATATACTTACAAGCTAAGACCATAGAAGATAAAATAATCGCTCTAGAAGAAATGATTAAAGCATCGCCCAAACATAAAGGAAGCGAAAATCTTCTGGCAGAATTAAAAACAAGATTAAAAAAATTAAAAGAAAAACAAGAAAAAGCCAAAAAATCAGGAAAAACAACTAAAAAGTCAATAAGAAAAGAACATTTTCAATGTGTTCTTCTAGGACTGCCAAATTCAGGTAAATCCTCTTTACTCGCTAAACTAACAAATGCTCAGCCAAAAATCTCTCCTTATCCATTCACGACTTCAAAGCCAGAATTAGGAACTATGGATTACCAAAAAGTAAAAGCACAGATAGTAGATCTCCCTTCTATAGGGTCAGCAGCTCTCGATCAAGGTCTTATAAACACGGCAGACTGCATTATCATAGTAATAGAAACCCTCTCAGACCTAGAAAAAATCTCCCCATATTTAAAAAAAGCACAGGGCTCGCAGATTATAGTAATAAACAAATCAGACCTTCTTTCAAATGAAGAGCAAAGAAAACTAGAAGCAACAATAAAAAGCAAAAAATTAAACGCAATATTAATCTCCTCAATTACAAATTATAACATAGAACAATTAAAAGAAAAAATCTTTCAGCAAATGCATGTTATACGCATATACACAAAAGAGCCAAGAAAATCTCCGACAAATGACCCTATTGTTCTAAAAGAAAATTCAACAGTAAAAGATATAGCAGAATCGATTCTAAAGGGCTTTTCAAATAAAATAAAAGAAACCAGTATTACTGGCCCATCCTCAAAATTTCCAAACCAAAAAGTCGGCCTCTCTCATATCCTCAAAGACAAAGATATTGTAGAATTCCACACCAGATAAAAAAGTATTTAAAAATATACTTACAAAATAGAAATATTTAAATAATCCTAAAATGTAAATATATAATGGCAGGCACAACAATTACAATAAATATCGAAACAGAAGTGCTAAATAAATTAAGAGAATTAGCTCTTGCTAAAAAACAAAAAAAAGGATTTTTGGGAAAAGTGATTAGTGAAGCAACAAAAGAATATTTAAAAGAAAAAGAGCAGGAAGAAATAGCGAAAAGGCAGCTGGAAAAAATGGAAACTGGATATAAAATGGGTAAAATATTAATAAAACATCGAGATGAGCTGTATGACAGAAAATAAAGAAATTGAATTATTAGATAGCAATATTCTTATTTATGCTTACGATTCTAGCGAAAAAGAAAAACATGCCATCTCTAAAAACTTACTTGCTAATTGTTGGAAAAGAAAAAAAAGTTACGCCCTCTCTGTACAAAATCTTTCTGAATTATTTGTAGTAACAACAAAAAAAATTACTTCTCCGGTCAAACCAGATGAAATGAAAAAGAACATTCAAGATATTACTTCTTTTTCTAATTTCACTATTTTAACAATAAATAAAAATAATATTTTAAGTGCTATAGAAATTTCTTCAGAGCATAACATTTCTTATTGGGATGCGCTTATCGCTTCTGTTATGAAAGAAAACCATGTTTATAGTATTATTACAGAAAATGATAAAGACTTTAAGAAAATTCCTTGGTTAAAAGTTACTAATCCTTTTATTAAATAAAAATTAAATAGCCAATATCAGCAAATTACCTCTATATATCCCTCGCTATTTACCCTTCCATTTTGTCCATCTTGAGCATTGCCCTTAACTCGCTCCCATAATTGTTCTATAGATTTTTTTCTCTGTGGATAGCATTTGCATTTAGGCTCACCAATAAGTTTTACTCTTTCGGGATTTACTATTTCAGAAGGATCACTTTCACCTTGACTCTTAATATGAATTCCCTCCAATTCGCATACCCATCGATTTAAAGCCACTTGTAATTGCGGATTTGTCTGGCCAACATCTACTTCAATAACTCTAGAATGAGCATCCTCAACAACAGCAAAAATAGACGCTTTATATTCATCTAAACTAGAAGGAGGAATCCCGCTCTGAAACCCTCCTGGAAACCCTCCTACAGGAGGAATTAAAAATGCTTTTAAAGGGATATGCTTCCCGGGATGAGTAAACCAAACAATCTTCGGACTTCCTATATTCTCCTCTCCTTCTACTAAATATTTCTTAATATCAAAACTCCCTTTGCCCCCAGACATAGGAAGGTTTTTTTGTTCTTTGCGATTATTCTGGCAAAATTTATCTTTTTCATACCAACATGACACAAAGCCAGAGAGCTGAGGGAATCGCGGATCATTACGAATCTTCTCCTCAGTATTCTCATCTACCGTTCTCGATCTTGATAAAAGGGAATTATAATCAAGCAGCTCCATCTGGCGAAGACTTTTTTCTTGCTTAACCTCACTTTCCTTATGCATATAACTATCAAAATTCTCTAAATCAACCATATCTTCATCCGAACTAT
Organism: Candidatus Woesearchaeota archaeon; assembly: GCA_964362915.1. GTDB lineage: Archaea > Nanobdellota > Nanobdellia > Pacearchaeales > GW2011-AR1 > JAUSIK01. Next base: position 49,011 of record CAYIGH010000003.1, read on the forward strand.
CCTTTACAAAACCAACATATCTGCTTTCTTTAATATCAATAAGGAGGGCATCCCCGCCGGCATTTTCTTTTCTAATTTTAGAAGTAGATGTCCTCTTAATAAACTCAAACTCCTTACATTCTTCAGGATTGCTGTTTTTTTCAAGCTCAGCTACAATAAATGCCCCATAAGTAACAAAATAAGAACCATCGGGTTTAGTCTCCTCTTCTTTAAAGCTAACATCTGTTCCCTTGCTCCATCCCTGGACTAATCCAAGGGGCTTATTCATATTATGAAATTTATCTTTTGCAGAAGGTATTGCAAAATTTCCTTTACCAATACTTATTAATCTCTGATTCCGTATACTAAGTTGCGCTTCTGTTAAAAAAAGCTCTGGTTTATCAAAACCCTTAGGAATCTTATCATCTTTCCCCCTTAAGATTTTCATAGAGACAACATTACAAGGGCTTTTCCCTTTGCACATAGGGGGCGTTACAGAATTATCACATACTTCATTTTCTTTCCATTCAATATCTGTAGCTTTATGTCCTACATAATATTTCGCACATGTACCATCATACTTGACCAAATCATCACTTTCACATTCGCTTTTGACCGTTTGTGCGCATGTTGTTTCCCCATTAGAGCAGGTTATTGAACAACATGCACTCGGCACTTGTGATATGCCACTATCTCCATCTCCTGGCGGAAATAAACCTAAAAGATGCATAGAATTCGCAATAGTTACTTTCAAAAAACTTTCAGCCTTGGTCCCAATTCCATCCTCACACATTGCCTTTAGCAAATAGTCTCTTCCAACCTGTAATCCAAATGATTCATCAATAACAACCCCATAAGGATTAAGAAGAAATACTTCAGAATTAACGCTTCCAGCTTCACTAAGAATAATCTCTTCTCCTCCATTCAATAAAAAGGCAGAAAGCTTACAATGCTTCATACTTCCTGCTCTTGCTCCAATAAAAATATTTGCAGGAATCTCCAAACTCATCTCAGGCCGTTCAATATTTTCTCCCTTTTCATTAACATAATCAACATATAAAAATGCAATCTCTAAAGGATTTTCCGAAATAGGTTTATCTTCCCAAGAATAAAATCCTCTAGGCGCATCACCTCCTCTAAACAAATAATTCAATAAAAAAATAGCATCTGTAATATCTAATCTCTTATTATCGTCCAAATCTCCCCTCTCAAGACAACTGATATCTCCCGCCCATTTAAACAAATAATTCAATAAAAAAATAGCATCTGTAATGTCTGTTCTTTCATCTCCATTAACATCTCCTCTTCGCCACGCCTCTCTATTAGAACAGGATTCCAGTGCAAAGACAAATATACTAAAATATATTATTAAAAAAATAATTGTTAAACTAAACAAAACCCCTTTTTTCATGAAAAAACTTCGTTGATAAATTATATAAATCTTTAGAAAAGTGCTAAAAGAGTCTATATGATCTGCCGTTATTATCAATTATCCTGACCTTTTTGATATCTAGTTTCCTCAAGGGTTCAGGAAAAATATATTTTTCTTCCCTAGAAGAATAATATCTCTCAGCAAATTCCAATCCAGCAAATCCTGCCACTCCTAAAGCCGCCAACCCCAACCCTAAAACAATCCAATTCCTAACATATTCTCTCATGAATAAATACAAAAATCAAGCCATATAAACTTTACTCCAAAATTTTAGAAACATAAAAAGCCTTAAATAAGCCTGGCTTCTAATAATAAATATAAAAATAATAAAAAGAGAAAATGTCAAAATTAAAAGTAAAACTTCTATTTATAGCAATATCTTTAATCTCTTTCATGCTCCTGTATCAAACACAAATAACTTCTGCGCAGGCAGAGGAGCAGCAGGAAAGATTTCTCGATATAGACAATGATGGAATTTCTGATTGCATCACTGAAGATGACGAAACGTGCAAAATCTGTTTATATGGAGTATATGAGGAAGGAGGATGTGTAGGAAGCAAACGAAAAGACGAAGATAAAAATGGGGATGGAAAAATTGACTACTGTGATAAAAATTATAAAGAAGATAAAACAGCAGGGCCAGTTTTTATAAGAGGTGATGCAGATGGAAATAAAAACATTGAAATAACAGATGCAATAAAAACTTTAAAATATCTCTTCCAAAACCAAGAAGGAGAAATTCCACTCTGCCAAGATGCCTCCGATATTAATGATGATGGAAGACTTGATCTATCAGATGCAATTTATACATTAAACTATTTATTCCTGGGAGGCAAACTCCCTGTAGTATTCCCAAATCGCCATTTTGACTGTAAAAACGATGATGAGTCAGAAAAATGCCCATCTAAAACATTTTCAGAACAATGCAATGACAACTTTGAATGTGAGTGGTCTGGAGGCATTTGTGCATACAACGACGGGGGCGCATGTCGTTTAAGATCAGAAGAAGAATGTACAGATGACTGCAAATGGATAAATGAAATTTGCATATTTAATGACTACAATAACGAATGCTCTCTTTGGAAAGGTAAAAAAACATGCAACAATGATTTTAAATGTAATTGGATTGAAATATACACAGAAACAACTTCAGAAGATCCGTTATGTAACTGCTACTGGTCAGATGGAATAAGCGGAGAAAAAAGAAGATTATTCCAAAAATCTTTTGAGCCATCATGTGATATTTATCCAACAACTGCATACGACTCAAATAACGACGGGGATCTAAACGACCCAAACGATGAAAGAATGTTTGATTCATTAACTTGTAAAAACTATCCTATGCCGTCCTCCTATATTACACAGGATAATTGCGACTTCCAAAGAAAAGACGAAGATAGAGACGGTCTAAGAAATGAGAATTGTCCTGATTTAGTTCCGCAACCAATTCTTCTTGCCCCTCCCCTAATAGATATATTTTCTCCGCATCCTCTAGGAATAAAAATAGCAGAAATCTCAAATGAAAGAGATTTCGCCCCCCCTGTCGGAAGAGGAGGGATCAAAGTATTATTAATAAATGAAGAAAATCAAGAAATAAATATTCTTCAATTTACAGATGGAAGAGGCAATAGGCTATTTATACGAGAGCCAAGTCTTGACGAATTAAATCTCAATGGAATAACATCTGCAAGCCTTACAGGCCTTCCTCATGTTTGGGAAGAATTTAATAGGCAACATGGAGCTCAATTTCCTCCAGATACAGCCCACAAATTAAAAATAATGCTTAGAGACGCATCAAACCAAGAAGGTATAAGCGCAGAAGAAATCAAACTCAGATATAAAATTTTCAATCCAGAAAATACTCCTGATTCTCCACAACAAATGATTCCTAGAGATCAAATAGTAGATGGAAGCGGCTCTCCTAATGCAATTCCTGATGTTGCTCTAACAGAATCGTGTTCATGCGAAGATATTAAAATTTATTATGCTCCTACACAGTGTATTAAAAGAGCAGACCCCGAAGATATAGATTGTACAAAATCCCGTCCTCCTTTCTCCATGCCTTCAGAAGGATTTCTTGTTGAAAGCGGATATGACACAGACACGAATAATGAATTTTATTTTTATCTCTTGCGAGTTAAAGGAGCAATGGAAACACTTGGAAAACGTGATCCCTCTCTCCCATTAGGCCCTCCTCTTTTCTCCAGCTCACAAAACAGACCTGATAAATTAGGACAAGTAGCAGGCATTATTCCTATAAAAACAGAACAAATTCCACAAGGTTTTGGCAGTGATATCCGTAATATCCATGGTCTTCCTTACAGCGGATTCCATTACCAAGTTGAAGCAAAAACAAAAGGTAATTGCCAAGGATTTGAATCAATCCAAAGTAGTATCCTAGAAGAATCAGAAAGAAATGCGTTAGAAGGATCTTTAACATGTCTAGATTGGTATTTAAATACAGGGCCTTCCATAGACGTTTCCGATTACCTCCTTAGTTCAAAACTAGAATACTATGGTATGACAGGAGGCATACATGCTGGCTTTATAGCTCCTGCATACGCATGTCCTCTATTTTCTCCTGTTGACGAATATAAACCTTCGTTTGGCCATACATTTAAAGATGGCAAACCTTTAGAAGTTTATTTCGAAAATCTTGTAAAAGAAAAAACAGCTGATAAAACAGTTTGGCAAAATAGTCTATTAAGACTGCGCAATCAAGACCCTGATAAAAATAAAAAAGCAATTTATAGAATAACATCTATTATTGCGGCTCCCTCTGTAAATATTGAAGAAGAAACCACAATAGCAAAATGCGGCTGTGAAACAGAAATTATTGTCAATGCAAACGGCGACTATACTCTTATAAAAGGCCCTGAATGTGAAGTCTTTCCAGATACTGTTCCAATAAGAGTATAAACAGCTATATAAAAAATATACCAGTCAAAAAAGGATCTAAAAATAAGCATTTAACTGATAGCCCCGCAATAATGTTTTGTTTCTATTTTATCTTTCCATTGCTGGTTTGTTTGGTCATATTCTTGTTGAAAACATAAGCATCCTGGCTCTTGCACTAATTGCATCTTTTTTGTATGTGTTGCTTTTTCAGGCTCATTCTTAAAATGAATTGGGCCAAGTTTGCATACCCATCTATTTAAACCATCACTATCTTCAATTATAGAAACTATTTCTTTTAAATCTTCAGTAATACCTGCTGGAGAAATAGCCCCGGTATTTCCTCCATTTATCCTTCCTATCACTTCAGAAATAGTAGTAGGTGTAAATATGACATCAGGAAAGATATATCCCATCCCTAATTCTGTCCCTGGAAAATCAAACCATATAATTTTAGGAATTTCTCCAGATATATGCTTTTTGTATTTATAAGTTATCCCATAATCATCATCACATTTAATCTCATCTGTTTTAGCATCGCAGGTTGTAGGTGAAATGTCAATCTTTTTTTTAATAGTGCCTATAATACGCCTTTCTGTAAGTTTTCTCCTTGCTGCTAGCTCCATAAGACGTTCTTTGTTTAGTAAGTCATTCGTCTTGTGCATGAAACCTGGGACAATCCAAGATTTTTTCTCAGGAACGCGCCCACCTGGAACATAGGACTCTGGATAGAAAGTAACGTCTTCAATTCTAACAGAAGCAAATTGATGCTCAAAGCAGTCTTCAGGATTGCTTCCTTTTTTAAGAAGAGCATAAACATAAAATTCATATCCATAATTATAACTAAGCACGCGGCTTTCTCCAACTCGATAAAGCATATATCCTTCTCTATGTCCAAGGCCCTCGCGATTATGGGCTGGAAGATCCGACGTTAATTGGTTAACAGACGAGAAAGGCATCTCATCAGGAGCACTATCACCTGCTTTAAGAATAGTCATCTTTTTTACTTTACAGCCATACACAACTTCATCAGAATTATCTCCATCTGGAATTGAAATTCCGCCCCCTCTGCCAAAATTCTGAGTTTCACTATTTTCCACATTTAAAAAGAAAGTTAATTCGTCTTCATTACCTTTAGTATCCTGACAAATAACACTAATCTCATAACGCTCCCCTTCCAAGAAATTAAATTCATCAATAAAAATCTCCATGTCCTGCCTTTTTAGATCATTTCCTTTAAAATCTTCATCAATGTTTCCTTCCTCATCCAAATGCCAGAGTGTCGTAAAAAATTCTTCTTTCTCTCCTCCAGGAGAGCCTTTGTACGCAACACATTTTTCAACTTCTTGAAAAAATAAGTCATCGCTTAAGTCTTTTATATGGATACTATCCCTAATTTTAGCATTTAGTTCAATAGTTTCTGAAGGATTCTCTATCTCTTCTAAGGAAAAAGGAACTCTTACACCAATTTCAATTGGCTTGTCTAAGTTTATTGGGGCAGGGCCCCCCCTAAAAAGCCAAGATAAAAGATAAATGGCATCAGTGATATCTATTTTATTGTTGTTATCGCTGTCTGCTCCGGGATAGCATGGCTTTCCTCCGCCAAGAAAGAGAAAGTTGAGAATTTTTATAGGGTCCGAAATATCAACAATTCCCTCTCCTGTTGCATCACCGGCAAGATAATTACAATCTGGAATATCGTTAGGAACATCAATTTGCGCAGAAACTATATTTAGAATAATAAATATGAAATAGCAAAAAATAAAATATTTTTTAAGCATTTGCTAATGAGAATATATTGCTTAATAAATATATTCTTCACCGTTTAATTACAATCCTGCTATCTTCAAGAGAGGTTATGTGATTTATCTCCATAAATTCCTTTAAACTAGAATAAATTACAGCTCTCTCTTCATCCCTATGATGATAAATCTGCATCTCGTCAGCTCTGCGATAAAAGGACGACTTCCTCCAAACAGGAGAATAATTCATATCTATAATTATCTTATTTTTTGAAAGATAATGCCTCTCCATCAAACCAAAGCCAGTAAATCCTATCATACCAAGAGCGGCTAAACCCAACCCACTTACAATCCAAACCCTAACATATTCTCTCATGAATAAATACAAAAATCAAGCCATATAAACCTTACTCCAAATTTTAAAAACACAAAAAGCCTTAAATAGGCATAAATTCTAAAGCTATCACAAAATCATGGCAAGCTCAAGACAATTAATCTATCTAGCAACACCAATACTAGCAGGAGCTATTTATAGCTGTAATGCAATAGAATCAAAAAAGGAAGATGGAATAGAAGCAAAAATAAATGGACTTTCAGTGATAATCTATAAAGGCACAGCTGAAAATCCGCAAATCTATCAAATAAAAAATTCTGACAACCCTGTTATATACGCGAATAAAGAAGATTTCTTCCTTGATATAAAATCAAAAAATCCAAGAGCATCTAAAGCCCTAGTTTTTAGATAAAATTAAGGCGAGGCGCTAGCTGACGGCGATGGCAAAGGTGCTCCTCCAGGTGGTGGCTGACCATCTTCTCCAGACGGAGGCTCAAGAGAATCATCTCCTATAGGTGGTGGTTCAGGTCCTCCTCCTTCAGTAATTGGCGGAAACACATTTGCTCTAATAATTTTTTCTGTCTCCTCAAACTTTGCTGAAGAAGTAATTAATATACACTCGGGTAAAACTTTTACCTCCTGACGCTTACCATCTACAATTGTGTGTAAAAAGTCAACATTACACCTATCTCCTGCCTGATTATCACAACCTACAATTTTATCTTGCCTCGGGTCTGTTCCTGGAAGATTTGTAGGTTTACCTCCTAGTGCAATATCAATTCCAGTACCAACATTAATTGTATCAGTATCATCGCCGCCATCAATCTTGTCATCCCGCTCGTAACTGTAAATATTATCTTTTCCTTCGTTCCCGCATATCACATCGTAATAATTGCTTCCCTCAATCTCATCATCGCCTTTGCCACCATAGATTCTATTCGGATCTTCTCCAGTTGCTCTTGCATTAATATTAATTGATATATAATCGCCTGGCCCTTCCTCATTCCCCCCGTGAATAACAGCTGGCTTGTTGCAATTTCGAATCCTGATAGTGTCTCTACCGCCTCTAGTTGATATTTTTATCTTCTTAATATTATTACAATAAGTGATAGGATTTCCTACCCCTGGAACTACTATAACACCACTTTTCTTAACCTGAAAATAATATTTGCCCACATTATCCTTCACTAAAGTAACTTCCTCTATCTCATCTGTACCAACACACACAAAATCCCCCGCATTTGTACGACACTCAATATTGTTTAACACCTGCGGCCCTCCTTCTACCGGCCTTTCGTAATTTGGCAGTAAAGTAGGACTAAATCCTATATCTCCTCCAAGAAACATTCCAATAACCATAAATAAAATCAACCAGCAAATAACAATAGAAATAAAAACAGCCCAAAAATTCTTCCTATTGTAAAAAGCATTAAATAATTTTACATCTGTTTCGCCTCTTCTCTTATCCATAAAATTCAAAAGCATTCATGATTTATAAACTTTCATACCTTTGCTATATGGCCTCCTCCATGCCCTAAAGGCCAGGCATCCTTTTGTTTTACGCGTGGTGCATCTCTTAATTTTTGATATAATCGTATGTTCTCAAATAATCGCTATTATCAACACAACATATTTAAAACTATGAAAAGACATAATAAAAAGATGGAAAAGACAAATCATAAAATAGTATTTGGAGATAGTGCAAAAGTGTTAAAGACATTCCCAAATAATACTTTTCAATTAATGGTTACTTCTCCACCTTATTGGAATGTTAGAGATTACGGACATGAAAAACAAATAGGGCTTAAAGATACATTACAGGAATATCTTGATAGATTAAATAAGGTTTGGAAAGAAGTTGTTAGAACATTAATGCCAGATGGGAAAATAGCCCTTGACATAGGAAATATTTATTACTCTGAACCAGACGAAAATAGAAGAACAACAGCAAATTTATCTTATCTTTTATGGAAACAATTAAATGATTTTAAAGAATTAAGATATATGGGAACTATCTATTGGAGAAAAACAACATCAAGAAGCGGAGCGGTTTTATTTGGCAGTTATCCTTATCCTTCTAACTTTATGATTTCTTCAGCAGTTGAGCCAATTCATGTTTTTAGGAAAGTTGGAAAAAGAGAAGTGCCACAAGATATTAAAGAAAAATCAAAAATAACTCTAAAAGAATTTAGAGAGTTTAGAGATGCAATATGGGATATTAATGGGGTAAATGATAAACATGTTGCGGCTTATCCAATAGAGTTGCCGGCAAGATTTATTAAAATGTTTACTTTTGTTGGAGACTTAGTTTTAGACCCTTTTGTTGGAAGTGGCTCAACAACAAAAGCCGCTTTGGATTCGGGTAGAAATTCTGTTGGTATTGACATCAACCCAGAATTTATAAAGATTATAGAAGAAAAAGTCGGAATGAAGCAGAGTAAATTAGATAAAGAAATAAAATTTGAAGTTCTGCATTTAGATGAGAAAAACAATAAATTAGTATCTAAATAAATCACATGGGCGAATTTTAAACTGCAACATATTTCCTGTTTCTCTACCACCATCTCCTCCCTTTCTTTGTAGTGTTATCCTACCAATAGATATACTGCCTCTTGGACTTATCTTAACATCGCCTTCACCAAAAATGCTCATGGCTTTATTAATATCTGCTAAAACCCATGTTGTTTCGTCTTTCTTTCTATCATATTTTGTTACTAACATCCAATCAGCCGCAAATTGTCCTCTGCCTTTTATTATATCAGTCAGAACTAATATTTTATTTTTCTTGAAAAAATCTACTATTGCTTTTTTATGCTTATTCTCAAATTCATCCATAAAAAATCTTCTTTTATCTCTTAACTTTTTATATTTCTCCTTAGTTATTTTTCTTTCTTTAAACAATTGTTTTGGAGAGATTTTACCACAAAAAATCTCTAAAAGTATTATTATATTTTCTGGAATATTCCACATTTCAACATAATTCCTTACCCATCTTTTATCTATTTGGTTATAATCTGCGTCATTATTTGCCTTCTTCACAGATAGGTTTTGGATTGAAATAGCTTCTTTAATAGTAATCGTGACTTTTATTTGCACATCGGTTTTATAACCATGTAAAACAACTGCTTCAACTTTCTCTATTTCGCTCAAATCATAGTCCATAATCTTAAGCCACCTTTGAGCTTCTTTGTCTTTTTTCCAATTCTTAAATTTCTTTGTTATGAACTTTTCATTGGCAAACCCGCCTTTGGCTGTTTCAGAGCCAATCCTTATCAAATCATTCATAAAAATTTTAAGAGAAAGAACCCCTTAAATCTTTCCAAAAGGCGCCGCTAACTTAACAGATCGAGATTCCAAATATCCTTATAAGTAGAAAAGATTGCCGCAATTCAACTATGTTTAATCCCTATTTTCTCTAAAATACTCGGCAAATAAGATAATTATTTCAGGTTTCTAATTTTTTTAGAAATGCTTTTTAATTTCTCGTTAACTATGTTGTAAGAAATATAACTAAAGAAGAATGCCATAAATAATATCATAGACATTTTATTAGTTAGACGCAATTAATCCTATACCTAAAGCTATACAAAAAATACCTCCTAAAACAAATACTATATCTTCTTTAAACTCAAAAACCAAATATAATCCATAAAATCAGGCTTCATCTTCACTTAAAATTCTTCCTTATCGGAGCAATAATTTTCTCCAAAGCATCAGCAACTGCATTTTTCAAATCTAAAGGATGTAAATTCCCAGAAGAATAAATCTCTTCAAGTTCTTTATATCCTTTAATTGCCAAATTCCCTCCAAATTTTTCAGGCCTTTGAATTTTCAAACTTCCAGCTAAAGGTAAAATAATATATTTACAAATCTGCAAAATAGGATTCTCCTCAACTATCTTCTCAGGGCAATACGCTGATTTTATTATCCTAACAATCTGTTCCTTAGAATCAACAACTGAAATCCAAGAGCCCTCTATAGATTTAGACATTTTCTGTCCAGGTCCTTTCAAAGAAGTTATTAAAGGAGTATGAAAAGCAATAAATTTATGTCCCAAAATACTTTCCATATCTTTTCCAATCATATGAACTTTTCTCTGTTCCATTCCTCCTAGCGCAACATCAACTCCTAAATGTTTTATATCAGCAACCTGCATCAAAGGATACCATAATTGTGAAATAGTCGCATTTTCAGCATCTCTGGCAATTTCCTGCATACTTCTTAATCCTCTATTTATAGTAGAATGCTGGGCCAGTCTCATTACATCAATCTGGTATTCTTTCTTAAACTGAAAATCACTTCCTAATACCACTTCTGCCTTCATCCCGATTGCTCTAATAGTTTTCTTCCATGCCGCAGCTTCTTTCTCAATATCCCTCTCGCTTCCTTTCCTATTTAATAAAGCGTGAATATCTGCCAGCAATATTTTAACATGAAATCCTGCGTTAGCAAGCTCCATCAATTTCAATAGCGTAACAAAATGGCCAAGATGTAAGGGCCCTGAAGTTTCGTAACCGCAATAAACAATTGGCTTTTTCTTTTTCTCAAGTAATTTTTTCAATTCTTCAACTGTAACAATTTCCGCACTATTTCGCAAAATTAGTTCTAATCTCTCATCAACGCTCAATTCTCTCTTCATCCCTAAACAAAAAATCAATTTAATTTAAACCTTTCTAAAAATTAACTCTGGCATTATGGATAACTGCGTTGTTTAGATTACACAATTAACGCAGTTCTCTATATTATCTAAAAATAGAATCAACCCCAATAATAATAATCAAAAAATCTATTATCAGTTGCTATTACACTGCCAGTAATCGTTCCACCACTAGTTTCTCCACTGCTCGTCCCTGTACTTCCGCTCGTGCCACTGCTTTCTGTAGTTGTAGTACTGCTTCCCTCGCTAGTTCCACTCGTCCCAGAACTTTCAGTTGTTGTAGTTGTTCCGCTCTCTGTTGTAGTCGTAGTACTTGGCACTGTTTCCCCTTCAGGCGGCACGAATCCCTCTGGCGGAACAAATCCTTCAGGTGGAATGAAACCTTCCGGAGGTCTGAATTCACCCTCAGGAGGTCTAAATTCTTCAGGCGACCTAAATTCCCCTTCTGGAGGTCTAAATTCCCTATATCTATTCTCATACTCTTCTCTATAACTTCTCTCCTCTCGCTCTCTTCTAAACTTTTCTTCTTCATCAAAAAAGCATCTACAAGGTTCTCCAGGAGTTACATCTCCAAAACTACAATCCCACCTGCCTCCTTTTGCCCTGCATTCTCCGGCAAAATTCTCTTCATATCTCTTAGTTTCAGCAAATCTCTTTTTAGAGGAATCTATCATAATTTTCTCACAGCTCTCTCTTGTAAATGCCTTTGCTTCTTCACATGGCGGAGGCCAATGTCCTCTTCCTTCTCTTCCACCAAAACCAGCAGGCCCTCCAGGCCCTATGCCTTCCAAAGCACCATCATAACACTTTAGTCTCTCTTCAGAATTTTGTATTCCTCTACAATCAGGCCCAAATCCAGGCCCTCTTGGACCTCCACCTTCAGGACCTTCTCCAAACTGCTCTCTCATTAATCTCTCACACTTTCTAGGATCATCTCTATGCTCTCCAGTTAATCCTGCTTCTATACATTCTTGAGGTGCATTCTGCTTAAACATAAAAACTCCGCATTCTTTAGGATTCCTTAATCCTGCTTCTATACATTCTTGAGGTGCATGCTCCTCAAACATAATTTTCTCGCAAGCTTCTCTTGCCTCTCTTTCATTCTCAAAACTAATCTCTCCCCTATCCAAGGCATTAAGACATGGTCCTGGTACATTTCTCCTAAACATTACTTCAATGCATGCCTTAGGAGTCTTTGCCCTTTCTTCCCTACATTCTATCGGCATATGGAATTCAAACTGATCTTCAGAAACGCCTTCTTCTAATTCCTCAAAAACATCCTGCAAATAATCTGGCAATAATTCTTCTATGCCTTCGGTTGCATCGTCCATCGCCTCACATGCACTTTCATCCCCTGCTTCACACTTAGAAGCCAAGGGCGCAACTATGCTGCATCTGTCAGCAAATGGCTTATTTATCTCCTCTAATTCAGAACACTGGCATTCCCTTCCCTGCGTTCTAAAGCATTGGCCCATTACTTCAGCGAATTTTCTAGCTGCCTCTCTCTGTTCTTCAGTTAAATCATCATCAAGTTCTCTCTGCCATCTGGGAGAATCGTCTTTTGTCCTGCAAACCCTAGCATACTCATTAGGATCTAATTTAGATAATTGTTCACATAGCTCTTTAATCTTTGAAGCAATTTCAGCAGCCGCCTCAATTTTCTTCTCCTTGTCTATCACACCTCTAAATTCATCCCTCTCACTATTAGGAATCTCTTTGTCCATCTCTCTAATCGCTCTTCTTATAACCCTAGAACTTCTCTTAACATCGTCCTTCTCTTCAGGACTTACTTCCTTTTCAACCTCTCTAGCGCATTCTTCGTATTTCCTCAAAGCATCCTTAGCCTCCTCTATCTTTCCTATCTTCACCATTTCTTTAACTTCAGCAATCTTCTCCTTCCTATTATCAATACAATTACCAAACCTGTCAAAAAATTCATCTATGAAGTAAAATGTGCTGTCAGGCGTTATTCCAGCTCCTCCCAGCTCCTCATCAACATTTCCCTCAAATTCTTCTTCACATTCCCCTTCATAATCTCCATGAGCAATATGGCTTTCCAAAGCACTTCTTGCTATTTCAATAGTATTTGCCTTGCCTTCATCCCCAGCAGGAATATGGCATACTTTCACTTTTTCCTCTCTATCCTCATCTTCTATTTCGCCTTCCTCTTCCCCTTCATTAGGAGTAGGCGTAGCCTCAGGTGTAGCTTCAGGTGTTGGTGTTGTCTCTAGGGTTGCCTCTGGCGTTGGAGTAGTTTCAGGAGTTGGTGTAGGCGTAGCCTCGCCCTCTTGAGCAATACCTATTCCACTAAATAATAAGATAATAAAAACTAAATAAATAGCCAGAATTCCAAACCCTCTTTTTAACATATATATCATAAAATCCCAAACTTTTTAAACCTAACTAAAAACAGATATTGTCAACTTATCGAGAGATAGGCAAATTATCCTCTGCTTTATAGCTTCTTGTGTTTTAATTATATTTTATAAAAATATCCAAAAGTATTTTATCTTCGGACATTAGATAATAAATAGATTGCAAAAGGATAAAAAATATTGTTTTCATAAAGCGTAGGTATTAATTTCAGGCATATCACGTTATCTTGACAGTATCCTAAAAACACTAAAATCCGTACTTTCTATTATAAACCCTGACACTCTCTTCTATATTCTTCCTTGCACTCCCGCTTAAATCTTTACTTATCTCCGCAATCCCCTTATTAACTAACTTTTCTCCAACAGAATGAACAGCAATGCGAAAAAACCCTCTCTTGCAAAAACTGTGAATCTTTTCAGGCACAAATTGAACATTTCCAAAATATTGTATCTCTCCTCTGCTATCATAATAAAAGTTAATTCCCATGCAAGTCAAACCCTCTATTTTGCCCGCAGTTCCTCCAATACTTTCATTTGCAAGAAGATAATGCATGTGCCCTCTCCCTTTTTCATTCATTAATCTAAGATTATGTAAAATAATCTTGTCATCATTCCTTTCTTTAGAAATCCTCTTTGAATAATAATTTTCCCAAATCTCTTCAAAAAACCCAATGGGATCAAAATGCTCTCCTAAACAATCAATAACCTTCTCGCCTATTTCTCTATGTGCATAAACTCTTCCAATAGGAATATCAAATGCTTCGCATTTTTCCGCAGCAAGCTCTGCTAATCTGTCCAACTGTGCTCGCTGAGGTCCTTGCTCATAAAAACTATTCCTAATACGAACATCTAACGAGGTTTTGTCCCATCTGGATTCTACAAAAACAGGAAGATCCTCAAATACTCTGCCTTCAGCATCAATAGTATAATGAAATCTCTGTAAATTATGTTTTATACTATAAAAAATCGAATACATGGGCCTATCTTCAAATCTAGCCTTATTCCCATGTAAAATTATCTTGTCAATTTCTCTCATAAAGCCCACACATATTGTGCTTATTTAAATCTTCTTGATGCAATTACTCGCAAGTAATCCAAGAATCATGCAAAGTAATATTATCTTTGCAAACTTTAAAAAAGCATGAAAAAAATAGCATTTGTATTAGCACTTTTAGGTTTATTCACCCTTCTAATCCTGGCTTTCTCTCTTCCGCCTAAAAAATTATCTTCAAAAGAGCATCTCTCAGATTTCCAGCCAAATCAGAAATTAATCATAGAAGGAAAAGTCATAAAAGAAACATATAATAAAAATCAAAAAGTTTTGCATCTGGATAATAATTTAAATCTTCAATGTCCGAATCCTTGTCCTTCTTTATTAAATAAAAATATTAAGGCAATAATAAGATTAGAATCTTATAATAATAAATACTATCTAAAAATTCTAAAATTAAATTATGATAATTAAATAGCTCTGTTTTATTAAAATAGGCCTCAAATTCCCGAAGCCATAAACGCCCACCACGGCCTTCTAACTTTTATTACCTCTCCAGTTTCCGCATCTACTTCTACCGCAACCTTTCCTTTCACCTTAAATAATCCAAACATTTTTCCTTCCTTCTCTGCACTAAACTCATATGCAACCCTATCATTTCCTACTTCCTTTAAAACAATATTGAACCCTAACTCGCCCAACCTTTCAATAGCCTTCTGAGAAGCGGTTTCAGGCATAATTTTTATTTCTGCATTTCGGCCATTAGAAAGATGAAAAGTTTTATTTTCTTCTGGATTCAAAGCCTTTTCACATTGCGTTTTACTCTCAAATGTCTGTAATCCTTGATACATATATAATCCACAAAACTCCTTCTGCTCACACGCCCTGTTTGAGTTATCAAACCAGTATAAGTTCTTACAGTCATTATTCTCCGAAGCACAGGCCTTGCTTCCAACAGCACATTTTCCATTTACACAACTATAGAATGTGCCGCATTTCTGAGGAACAAATCCATCTGGATAACAATCCTCTTTATCTGTGCAGGTTTTATTCACATCAAAATCTCTACTTCTTTCTTTTCCAACACAAACATTATTTTCACATTCGCAAATATTAACAGCGGCTATGCCAGGACAAGGGCTAATAGACGAGCAGTTTACTTCTTTTGGGATTTCGTTTATATGATAACAACTTTTATAATATTCAATTTTATCTCCACAACAATAAGGCTTATTTTTTAAAACGCAATCAGAATCCTCTGTGCAAGAATCAGAATTTATAGCAGAAACCACTCCAATAACTCCAATTAAAAAAACAAACAAAATAATAAAGGCATATTTTCCCATATATTCATTAATAAATCGTTATTTATAAACAATACGCTTGCCTCAACCTTCCTTGCACCCTTAGCAGTCTTTAAACATCAATTAATCTCAACAATTCAAACTCAAATTTAGAAAAGTAATGAAAATCTCTATATATATCCTTTTCCCAAATAAAAGTAGTAAACAAGATTAAAAAACTGCATTACTCTTTCAATAAATGCTCATCGAAATCCTCGCGCTTCTTCTAGGCCTCGTTGCAGGCACAATCACAGGCCTCTTCCCAGGCATTCATGTGAATCTTGTCTCTGTCTTCCTAGTTTCCATATCGCCAACGCTTTTAAATTATACTTCTCCAATTTCCTTAGTTGTCTTCATAACCTCAATGGCAGTTACTCACTCTTTTCTTGATTTTATACCTTCAATTTTTTTAGGCGCCCCTGACGAAGATTCTTTTCTTTCAATTCTCCCTGGCCATGAGCTCCTCAAAAAAGGCCTTGGCCATGAAGCCTTTGTCCTGACATTATACGGCTCTTTTGTGGCATTATTTATCATATTAATATTTATTCCAATTTTTATTTTTATTCTCCCAAGCGTCCATGAATCAATAACTTACTTAATTCCTTATCTTCTTATCTTTATTTCGCTCTATCTAATCTTCCAAGAAGAAAATTTCTTAAATTCATTAATAATCTTCTCTCTCGCAGGTCTTCTGGGCATTATAACATTCAATCTTCCAGTCAAAGAGCCCCTGCTTCCGCTCTTAACTGGCCTATTTGGCTCATCCGCTTTAATAGTCAGTCTAAAAAATACTTCTTCTGCGTTAGCAAAGCAAAAAATCTCTCCTCTAAAAAAAATAAAACTGCCAAAAAAACAATTAATTAAATCAGTAATTGCCGCTTCGATTTCAGCTCCCCTTTGTTCCTTTCTCCCGGGAATCGGCTCAGGACATGCTGCAACAATCGGCTCAGAAATATTCAAGCAAGACAAACGTCAATTTCTTTTCCTAGTTGGCTCAATCAACACAGTAGTTATAGCCCTAAGCTTTATAGCCCTCTATAGTATCAATAAAACTCGTTCAGGCGCAGCAGTTGCAATAAAAGAGATTTTAAAATCTCTCTCCTTCCATGACCTGACAATTATAATCATGACAATCTTCATTTCAGGCATTCTCTCCTTCTTTGTAGGAATAAAAATATCAAAAATTGTGGCAAAAAACATAAGTAAAATAAATTACAAACTCCTCTCAGCAATCACTCTTCTAATACTTCTTCTAGTAAACATAATATTCTCAAATCTTCTCGGCATCCTCGTCCTGATTACTTCAACATCTTTAGGAATATTCGCAATATTCTCAAATTCAAAGAGAATAAATTTAATGGCTTCCTTGCTTATTCCAACAATTGTTTTTTATCTTACAATTTAAAATTTTATGTTCTTCTTTGTTTATAATCCTC
>CAYIGH010000004.1:0-27871 GCA_964362915.1 Candidatus Woesearchaeota archaeon
TATAGTCTGGCACAGCGTCTTTAAACCCTTCTTTGCCGCCGTATCCTGTTTCAACAAGAATTGTTTTACATCCAGCTAAATGACCTGTTTTTATATCTCCTATTTTGTCGCCTATCATGTAGCATTTAGATAAATCTTTTATGTTGAAATCATTTTGTGCCTGAAAAATCATCCCGGGCTTAGGTTTTCTGCAATCACAATCTTTTGTATATTCAGAATTATTTCCTGCTTTTGGATGATGCGGACAGAAATATATCTTATCCAACTTTGCTCCTTTTTTTGCTAGCAAAGTTTTTATATATTCATGAATTTCAGATAGTTCTTCTAACGTACATAGACCTCTGGCAATTACTGGTTGATTTGTTATAACTATTACTTTATGATTATTATCATTTAAAATTTTTATGGCTTCTGCAGAACCAGGAATAATTTCCACATCTGACTTTTTATGCAAAAGTTCTTTTTCTATATTTATAACGCCGTCTCTGTCCAGAAAAACAAATTTTAACTCTTGCATATTTTATTCATCATATGATAATTTATAAATTCTATGAAACTATGGATATGTTTATATCTTATTTAGGCCTCTTGCATAAAGAACATGTTTTTCTAATGCTTCATCAAGACTTGTAAACTTATATTCTAATTCTTCTTCGGTTTGTTTTGTATTTAAAACTAACCTTCTAGGAAATTGTGGATCACTGCATGATTCTGTATTAAAGGTATCTCTTTTTATTGGTAAATTATGCTTTTTATGAATATCTAATACTTTATATGCCAGATCTGCTCTTGAAATGGGGTTTCCTATAGTAGAAATGTGATAAACACCATTTTCTCCGGATTCATAAACTCTCTTTGCAATAGTAAAGAAATCTTCAAAAAATGCTGGTCTTGTAAAAGTATCATTCCAAAAAGGCCAGTATTCTTTTCCATCTATTGCCTCAAATACCCTATTGACAATTAAGTTGCTTTTTGTGCCTATTATTGTCTGTATTCTTATCACTGCCCCTTTGTTATTCAGTACAATTTCTTCAGCCATTGCTTTTGTTATTCCGTAGAAATTGCAAGGATTTGTTTTATCAGATTCTTTATAGCTGTCTTTACTATCTCCTCTAAAAACATTATCTGTGGAAACAAATAAAACTCTTCCTGAGCGATTTACAACTTTTTCTGTAAGTTTAACGTTGTCATTTATGTATTTATTCTTGCATCCTAGTTCTTTACTAGATTTTGTATCGGTATTTGCGGCTAGATGAAATGCCAAATCATAATTGTAGAGATTTACATCATCTATAATTGTCACTCTTCCTTTAACTATTGGATCGACATTAGTTATGTTTCTTGTTCTTTTTAATAAATATATGTTATCATTAAGCACTGTTATTTCGCTCAATCTTTCAACTAGTCTGCTTCCTACCTGACCAGAACCTCCTGTGATTAGTATCTTTGCCATCTCAAACTAAAACCTCTTTTGGAACTAAGCTCTTGCCTTCTAATTTAGTTTTTATTTTCCAGAGTTCAATATTGTGTTTTTGGCTTTTATAACCTTCAATAGCTAATGCATCCAAACAAGTTGAAAGCAAGTTTTCTGGAGCCCATAGATGTGGATTAATGACTTTAACTTTATCAGGGCCTAGATAAGGTTTTTCATAGGTTGGAACAAAGATATTAGGAATTTTGTTTTTGATATCTGTTTTGAAAACCTGCGGATATTCTAAAATAGTTCCAAACCTTTTATTTTTAATTTCTTCAAGGCTAATAAAATATGCCTCTCTATTGAAATGAATAAATTTATCATCTTTAACTACTCCTTCTGCGTCAATTGGCAAGATATCCTCGACTGAAAGAGGTAACTTTCTTATCTGCAAGGCATTTATTGCGGTTGAGCCTTCCCATTGTAAGTCTAGAAAAGCTCTTGTTGTAAAGATATGCTCGCCATCTTCATAATATACTTCTAGTTTGTCTGTAGGATCTAAATTTTCTGTATTTATAAAAATAGATTCTATATCTAAACCACGCCTTTTAGCTGATTCTAATGTGCAATCCTTAGAATCTTCTGGCACGATTAATTTTGGTATTTTATCTCTTGTGACTATCAAGCATTCTTCTGCAGTCTCTCTTAACCCCGTTTCAATTAAACCCTTTTCGCTGTAAACAAATTCTAAAGAATTAGTATATCCTGAATATGCGCTATGGTAAAGCTTGTGTATAGGCGCGAATTTATCTCTTCTATGAACTATTATGTTTTTATCTTGTAAAATATACAAAGAACCTGCTGATGGCGGCTTTATTGGGTTTTCTTTGTTCGCAATTTCTGCATAACCCTCTTTTAATAATTTTTCAAGTGTGAAAGCGCCAAATTGAAGATTTTCATTTAGTCTTTCATGCACTGGCTCAGGATTTTTAGGATAATATAATTTAACAGTTAATCTACTATTTTCTCTAAATGCCTCTGCCCTATATACTTTGAATTGGGTTATTTCCTTGTCGTCCATAGTCTGGTTAGGATATATTTCTTTTATAAATATTTTGGTTTTCATTATAGTTGCAATATATTATACAAATGTATCATTCACAAGTCTTTTTATACCTAAAATATTATTAAGAAAAATGAGAATACTATTACTTAAGAATTTAAGAGAAAAGGATAATAACAAACTAAAAACTATAGAATTATTCGGCTTATCGAGATCAGGAAAAACTACCTTATTAAAAGATTTAATAAAAAAAGGAAATAAAGGACTTCTAACGGATTATATTTCTTTGCAAAAAAAAATATTCTTATCTTTAAGATATTTTTTAATACACCCATTAAAAACAGTTTATCTATTCTATAAACTTAATACAAACTGGATTGTTTTGCCATTTTTAAAACCCAAGGATTATTTTCTTATATGGAAAATGAGAAATTCTTATCTTTCCTCTGTTCTAGCAAAATATCAAATTGTTAAAAATTCTAAAGATAAAATCTACTTAGACGAATTTTTAATTCAATCCATTTTTATGATAATTCAAAGGAAATCGAACAAAAAGGAAATTATGGATATACTGGATAGGCTCCCGCCATCTGGAGAAATTTTAATTATAGGATCCAACAAAATTGAGAGATATAATAGGATAAAAAATACTCGCTTTCCTGCGCAGCAAATAAATAAAGATTATTCAATAGAATGGATGAAGAATTCAGAATATAATTATAAGATAATAAAAAAAATACTAATTAAAAAATATGGTCCAATAGATAAGATATGGAAGAAGAAAATAACCTTGTAAAAGATTTAAACCTTATAGTAAAAAGCTCTGTATTCGTCTTGATAGCGAGCCTTACATCTAAGATATTTGTCTATTTTTATCGAATTGTAGTTGCTAGGTACTACGGCCCTGATGTTTTTGGCTTGTTTTCTTTGGCAGTTATGGTCTCTTCATTGATTATAGTTGCCTCGTCTTTAGGATTGTGCGATGGCTTGCTTAGATATTTATCTTTTTATCAAACAAAAAAACAAAAACAAACTTCAATATATATGTTTCAATTATCTACTAAAATTATGCTTGTTTCTAGTATTGCTGCAGGTATTTTACTTTTTATTTTTTCTAGCCAAATTTCAATATATTTATTCCACAATCCTGAATTGATAACTTTTTTAAGGATATTTAGTTTTGTAGTGCCTATTACAGTTATAGGAAACACTTTCATTACTGTGACAAGGGCCTATGAAAAAATAGGATGGTTTTCTTTTCTTTCTTATCTATCTCACAATATAATTAAAGTATTTTTTATCTTGATATTGATATTTATAGGATTAAAAAATAAAGCAATAGCTTATTCTTATCTGTTTGGTGCGTTAGGGGCGCTTATTCTAGCATTTCTAATAACTAAAAAAATAGACCCTTACTTATTCAAAAAGAATGAAATTTACGATAAAGATAAAAAAGATAAGGCTGCTAAGGAAATATTGAGCTATTCTCTTCCTCTCATGTTTACTTTTTTCATCTCCTCCCTGTTATTCTGGGCAGATTCTTTTGCGATAGGTTTTTTCAAAACTGTAAGAGAGGTGGGGTTCTATAATGCTGCAGTTCCTCTTGCTATGCTGATAGCTATTCTTCCTGAGTTATTTATGAAATTATATTTCCCTCTTATAAACAAAGAATATTCAAAAGGCAAGAAGAACATGCCTTTAATTAAAGAATTGAGCAAACAAATTGGAAAATGGATATTTATCATAAATATTCCTTTAGTTATAATTTTAGTTTTATTTCCAGAGAATTTCCTTCTTTTAATTTTTGGACAAGATTATCTTCCAGCAACGAATTCTTTAAGAATCCTGACAATCAGCGTATTTATCTCATCGGTTCTTGTTGGGATACCTTACCGTCTAATTTCAATGATTGGCAAATCAAGACTTATTATGTATAATTCTTTTTTCATAATAATCTTGAATATAATTCTAAATTTCTTTCTTGTTCCTATGAAAAATATATTATTTATAGACAATACTAATGGTCTGATTGGGGCATCTTTGTCTATCCTTATTACCTCCTCGTTCACAGGCGTGATATATATACTGCAAACAAGACGCTATTTATCATTTATCCCTCTCAGGAAGAAGGTGCTGCAAATTTTCTTAATTGCCTTAATAGCAGGAGCATTAACATTTTATATGAAAAAGATTCTAATAGTTAATTTCGCTAGTTTTATTTTGTTGGTCCTATTTTTTATTTGCTTATATTCCCTTTTGATTCTGACCACAAACTGCTTGGACAGAAATGATTTGGCTGTTTTAAGCCCTATTAAAAAAATTTTCAATAGAAAATTTTAAAAATAGGATAATTCATGGATAAAAATGGATAAAAATATTAAAGAACTTTTTACAAAAATATATCATAGAATTAATGTACAATTTGGAAAATTAATATTTAGAACACCTTATCCGCCAGCTACACAAGAACTAAAAATTTTTATAGATTTGATTAATAAAAAATATCAGAAACTTAATATCAGTATACTAAATATGGGGGCTAGGGGAGGACTATCTTTTCCTTATATAAAACTAGAAAAAATAAAAAATTTATACTTAGAAGGAATAGAACCAGATAAACAGGAAGCATTAGCTATTTTAAAATCTAAGCAAAATAGATATAATAAAGTTCATCCCTTTGCTCTTTCTGATAAAGTGCAATATAAAGAGCTATATATAACAAGAGGAATAGGTTGCACATCATTATTAGAACCAAATTTAGAAGAATTGAGATACTATACATTTTCACCAAGATTTGAGGTAATTAAAAAAATAAAATTTCCAGTAACAACCCTAAATAAATTATATTCAAAAGAAGAGAGATTTGATTTTATTTGTATGGATGTTCAAGGGTCAGAATATGATATTATCAATGGTGGAAAAATGATATTTAAAAATGCTCTTGCAATATCTTTTGAATCTCATTTTTTTGAATACTATAAAAAACAGAAATTATTTCCAGATTTACATAAATTATGCCTAAAAAATGGTTTTCGTCTAATTAGACTTGATTTAAGGTCTCATGATGGGGCAATAGGAGAAGCTAGTAATTGTGTTTATATTAAAAAACATACCTTAATCAAAAATAAAAGAGAATTTCTTAAGCAAATACTCTTTTCTCTTTTATGGGATAAAAAAGAATATGTGGAATTTTTATTAAGAAACTGTGCCGATAAATTTCTTTCTGATATGGAAAAAAAAGATATTATTAACAGATTAAAAATAATTTTGAAAAAGAAGGAATCACCATTAAAGTTTGCCTATGATGGTATTGCTGCTAAGGATTATCCAGAAGGAAAAGGTTATTTAAATTAATGATTTAACTTTTCAATTAAGTCTTCTTTTATTCAGTATAATGGGGAAAACTCTCATTAAAAAAACCTTAAATAAGTCAGTGATACTTCGATGAGATTTTATCATCTTTGTTAAATTTATCAATGGCACTTAAAAGTCTTTTTGAAAAATCATCGTTGGACTTTATCTTGCCTTCAAATATATTCTTAAGAAAATCATCGCTGTATGCATAAATCTGTCCCTGCCTTTTTCCTGTTGCATTTTCTATAGAGAAATTCTTTATCAAGTCAGAATTGTTTACATTTGGATTAAATGGCGTGCCCCTGCGGAATATGCCCTCTTTGTTAAGAGTATAATCTACTGGTTTCGAGTTTATATAAAAATGGCTATATAAAATAGAATAATAGGTGGCAAGGACATCAATATATCTCTGTTCTTGCAAACGTTTTTTTAGGAATCTAAACCTGTTCCTTAATGTAATTGAATTTAATAACTGAAAGGTTAATTTATTCTTTTTTGCAATCTTTTTAATGCCTTTATAGAATAAATTATTCTCGTTTGGGTAGCCGACACTCGGATGATTTTCAAGGAAATCCTTTAAGATAGGATATTTGTCAAGAAATGGCTCTGTCCATCTTTGCATGTGTATTGTTCCAGATTGTAAATTATATATATTACGATAGGGCCTATAATTTATTAATTTCTGATGATCCTCATAATAACCAAAATATGCTTCATCGCTTAAATAAAATGGCTTCGTTATTTCAAAATAAGGTATCCAAAATTTATATTTGAATATATTGTCATTTAGAAGATTTGGGTTTATTTTTAATATTTCCTTTTTATTTTTAAATAGATTCTCTAAAAAAACAGGATTAATGTAAATATCGGTCCTTGTCTTTAAAACAAATCTTTGCGGATCAACTATTCTCAATCCTTCCTCTAGGGCTTTCATTTGGCAATTAATATTCCCATACCCTCTTTCCGGAGGCTCTCTATTTCCTATAATTAAAAAATCATTCTTTTTAAGAAAGGCGATTATATCTGGATTTTTTTCTACTTCATACTCCCATGTTGAGCATATTATCTGGTTTACCAAACCTTTTTTGCGTAGTTTTACAAAGTCATTCACTGAGTGTTTTATTATTTCTGGTTTTCTAAACAAGCCAGTGAAAATAATGTCAACTTTTTTAAGATATTTTTTTTTCTCTTCCATTTTAACTTTAATTGTTAGCTTTTTTCTCTTCAGCTCTTGCAAAATCATCTTCTATTCTAATAACATCATCAACTTCAGGCGTAGATACTTCTAAATAAATTGCATCTTCTAATGCTACAACTCTATGTTTTCTAGGCGGAGCTATAGTAAAATAATCTCCAGGATTTCTTATTTTCTTCTCTACCTCTCCTCTTTCATTTTCAAGCCAGACTTCTATTTTTCCAGATAAGACATAACTAGTTTCTAATTTCTTCTCATGATATTGGAAACTTGTTCTTTTGCCTTTGTTAAGATAAATTTTTTTATAACAATACTTATCATTTAGTTCCAGCCATTCTTCTTTTCCCCACGGCTTAGTTATTATTCTCATAATGATCTATTACCTCCATTATAGCATTAATTATACTTTCATGAATATCCTCTTTTTCTTCAAGCCGTGCAACTATATTTTTATATTTATCTGAAGTGAAATTATAGTGTCCTGAGATTACAGCACATAAGAATTTATTCTCAGGTGTATTTTTATACATCCATTTTTTCCACTTACCTTTTTGGTATGTTTCTTCAATAAAGTCGGCAAAATTTATACCATACATTAAACACTTGCTAAAAATCAGTGTTGTTTGAATAACGCCTAACTGGGGGGCGATATTCATAGCATCAATAATTCCTGCCCTTTGCCTTATGTCATTAATTGCTAGATAATCAGCATTATGTTCTTTTAGCTTTATATTGTTTGCATTTAGTATTTTTGAAACACTACTCACAAATTCTTTATTAAAATTACCAATTTGATTTATCTCTTTTATTAAACTTCCTGTTTGAATTACATAGAATTCAGGCTTGCAGAAACTTTTAAAAAAATTTATTTCCTTTTTTAGCTCTTCTAAGTTGGATATATTAAAATTAATTCCTTCATTCTCGTCTGTTCCTATTTCTAATCCGATGTTAGGATTTAATTCTAGGCAGTATTGAATAGCTTTTTTTGCCTCATTCAATTTTTCTTCCTTTTCACCTTTATGCATACAGAAATCAATATGGATAAGATCAAAATTGTTTTCTATGTCGGCCTTAATTGTATTATATACGTCTTTTAATTCATGTTTACCATTAAACCCTGGGCCGCAATGGTCTCTACATATTTTAATATCGCTATTTTGATACTTATTTTTCATCTCTTTTATAAAATTTACATACTGCTTTGTTGTCCAGTTATTTACATAACCGCCGGAATAATCTATTTGATTTTTTGATGCTATAAGCATAAGCTGTTTTCTATGAAAATGAGAGAATCTAAATGCTGCTTCAATAACCTCTGAACTCATGGGTCCTAGAGCTAATTTAGCTTTAAACATTTTTTATGCTTTGTTTTTCATTTAGTTCTGGCTGCATTAAAGTTTTATGCAGTATACTCTTGCCTAAATAATATACCATAAAATTAAATGGGTAGTTATGCAGAGGAGACATATTTAAAAAAGATAATGCAGCAATAATTTTAACTTTATATATATCAAATCCACTTTCTTTCAGAAACAATTCGTATTCTTCTTTTGCTTCCATAAGCCTGCTTTTAGAATGATAATCATAATAAACGCTTGAGCCGCTCATGTCAAAGGAAAACATTCCACTTTTGATTAATTCATCTGAGAGAATAATGCCTGCATATAATTTGGCAAGATCATAGTAAATATCCCCATACTTTATCAGTCCTCCAAAATCCTGCCTCCAGTCTAATAGTATAAACTTTTGCAGTTGGCTAAGTTTATCTCTAGTGACTAAAATATTCCCAAATTTATAGTCCCCGTGGAATCTTACAGGCACACCTTTGCAGATATATTCCCAATTTATTTTATCAAGCAAATCCTTCAATAGAGGAACACTAATGCCGTTAATGTTATTGCTGCTATCAAAAACATTATTGTCAGAATGAAAAGACTCAACTCTTTTTTTTGTCTTTTCATAATAAAATTCTCTGCATACTTTGTAAAACTCTTCTAATTCTGGCTCAGTTAGTTTCTTTTTTTCCCATAATATGCTTCTAGACCAATGAAAAAAGTCCCTTAATATTTGCACATTTAATGAGTTATATAAAGTATCTCCTTCTACTTTTTTGTAGGAATAAAAATTGCCTTTATGAAATTCAATATCAGGGCATAACCCTTTAAGAAGTTTTGCTCTTTCGCATCTTTTTTTTGCTATATCTATGTCAGAGAAATACTTAATTACCTTATTATTCACAAAATAAAGAAATTCGGTATTCCTCCCAACTTTGCTGAAATCAAAATTTTTTTCTCCACCTGAAAAATTTTTATTTGTTTCTTGGTAGTTATTCAATGAGCCTGTATCAAACCATGTAAAGCCGTTTGGCACTAATCTCTTCTCAATTAATGCTTTAAATCCTATTATATCTCTAAATTCTCCAGCACCGCTATTCTTGCTTTTCTCTAAAGCCTGCCAGAAAGTTTCATAATCTCTTATTCCTGCGAGGCCGATAAATGCAAATTTATTATCTGTTTTTATCTTGTCGTCTAATTGATAGACTAAATTATTTTTTATTTTTACAGTGCAATACTGCTCTGTTTCCCTGACTGGAGCAATTCCAAACCAGTTTTCATTAGGTGCGGGCACTTCCTCCAAAACTATTGTGTCGGCAGAGCTGAAAATAAACGGGCATTGCAAATGATTTTTACATTGTAATAAAGAATATCCTGGCCCTGTTCCAGGGCCTACATATTTGTCTATTTCTACAAAAGTAAACTTTCTTTCTGGATGGGCTATAGATAAATAATCTATCACGCTTTCTTTTTTATGTCCAACGCCTATTACGATTTCTATATTTTCAGGAAATTTTTCAGTAATATAAGAGATAATTGCCTTGAAGTTCACTGGAAGGACTGCTTTATTAACAAAATTAGATAAAAAGCCCATTCTTGTTCCTGCGCCAGCTGTTAAAATACAAACTTTGTAATTATTATTCATATCTTAATTCTCCATTTTCAAATTTTTTCATTATTTCAAGACATGCATCACAAACAGCCCCTTCTGCAGATTTAGAAGGGGTTATAAAATCTGCTACCTCTTTAGCTTCGAAACGGGCATTTGCAGGAGCAATCCCAAATTTGCACGCTTTTATAAGCGGCGCATCAAATATTCCATCGCCCATAAAAATTGTATTCTCAAATCCAAATTTTTCTTTAACATAGTTATATCTGTCTTGCTCAGAAATAAGCTCTATTTCAAAACCTAAATCTTCTATTCTTTTCTTTGAGATAGAAAATCCCTTTTTGTCAGCTGTTATAAAAAATATATTCACTTTATCTCTAATCAGTTTTAATCCGTCTGCATCATGTGGCCCAAAAATTTTAAGTACTTTCCCTTCAGCAGAATAAAAAAAATGTCCTGTAGTCATTACGCCATCCACATCTAAAACAAAGTTAGGTTTCATTTTCATCTTTTTATTGCCTATCACAGAACCATCTTGATGTTAAAACACCCTAATCAGTTCTTTTATGCAATTCCTTTAAAATAAAAAGAACAGTATATAAATTTTATTAAACTAAAATATATTTCATGATAATCTTTATAAATCTCTCTTAGATAAAAATAACATGATGGGAGTATATCATAAAAAGATTGTGCCGGTTCATGAGGATCACAGAAGGGCACTTATAGAGATATTTAATGGGCAATTCGTTGCAAAACAAGTAAAACTGCTTAAAATTAAGGAAGACTCTGTTCTTGGCAATCACTACCATCCATATAGGCAATTTTTTTACATGCTGAAGGGAAACGCAGATTATAGCTTTGTCAATATAAAAACAGGCGAAAGGCATGATACATATGTCGAAGAAGGAGATATGATGATAATTGACAAAGAAATTGCACATAGGGCCTTGCAAAAAGCTGGAAATATTATGATTGAGGGAAATGAGGAAAAATATACTTCTCCAGAAGTTGATGACTTGAAATTTGAGATAAAATAACTTAGAGTCAAACAAAGTTTAGATTAGACGTGTTCTCTCCAATATCTCAAGACCTCTGATAAAGTTTCTTCAAATGGAATTTCAGGGGCCCATCCTGTTTCTTTTTGGAATTTGGATATATCAACTACTTGCAAATTTACATCGACTTTTCTGACTAATTTTGGATCCGCTTGCTTTTTTATCTTATCTTTTAAAGGGCTCAAAGAAATCAGATAGTCCAGGGCATCTCCAATTGTTTTTACTGTGTTTCCGCCTATATTATAGACTTCTCCTGGCTTTCCTTTTCTGACTAAGATATGATATGCTTTTACAGCATCTCTAACATCAGCCCATGTCCTAATAGAATTTAAGTTGCCATGCTTTACAATTGGCTCCTGCTTTCCTTTCTCGATTAATGCTATTTGCTTTGCGAAATTACATTCCGCAGACATCATTGTTCTTCCATAACCAGTATGTGTAAACATACGTGTTCTAATAACTTTAAGCCCATAGTACTTATAGTAGAAATATCCTGCGGCATCTGCTCCTACTTTACCGATTGCATACTGGTTTCCAGGTCTCATTGGGTGGTTTTCTGTTATTGGAATTTCGTGTTCTTCAACTCTCCCATAGAATTCTGAGCTTGAACATACATGAATTACTGGATCGTAATCCTTCTTTATGTAATCCTTTATTATTCTAACTGCCTCTAATAAGTTTACAGTGCCTACAGTATTTGTCTCTACAGTAATAATTGGGTTTGTAAAGGAATCAGGAACATAGCTTTGGGCAGCAAGATGAAAAATATAATCAGGATAATTATCTGCAATTGCTCTGATTAGGCTACTCAAATCCAGCAAATCTGCTGGAATTATTTTTATTTTTTCTTTTATTTTTTCTATCCTTGAGATATCTTCTGTCCAGCGATAAGTTCCATAAACTTCCTCTCCTTTTTCAAGTAGATAACTGGCTAAATGACTGGCAACGAACCCACCAATTCCTGTTATCATGGATTTGACCATTTAGATATTTAAAAAAGAGGATTTATAAATAAATTGGTGATTGAATTAAGATATGTAGTGTTTTCTGATAAGAAAAGATAAGATTTTCTCTCACTGATTGTTAAATCTTTCAATAGTCCGCATTAGTTTAATAGGTATATTATTGAGTTCTTTGTTCCTTGGCTGCTTCTATGAGTCTACGTAGGCCTTCTCTTATAGAGATGGAAGGATTCCACCCAAGAATTTCTTTTGCTTTGGTATTATCCCCAAGTGTGAACTTATTAACTTCATCTCTAATTACCTCGGGTTTTATTGGATAATTCCCATTGCTGAGTTCTGAGTAATCCTGCCAGAATTTTGTAGAGTCTTTATATACTGGCTTAATATTTGTTTTTAACTCATCAGATATTATGTTATATATCTCATTTACTGAATAAGTTTCTCCAGATGCTACATTAAAAATCTCACCAACTGCTTTGGGATGTTCCATACATAAAATATTTAAATCATTAATATCTTCTATATAAACGTAATCTCTTTTTTGAGTGCCATCTGAATGTAGTACAGGGGTTCTTTTATTTAAGAGTTCTCTTATTACATATATTGTAAATGGAGGTGATTTTCTTCTAGAATCCTGATTAGGACCATAAACATTATAATATCTTGTAATAACTATATTCATTCCGTAAACATCTGAAAATGCCTTGCAGATTTTTTCTGCGTTAATTTTTGACACTGAATATACTAAATAGGGATCTGCAATATCCTCTTCTTTACTTGGAAAATTTTTGTTTCGCTCATATATGGCTGATGTGCTAGCGAAAACCACTCTCCTTGCATTGGCTCTTCGTGCTGCTTCCAAAACATTTGCAGTGCCTGCTACATTTATGCTTATAGCCATTCCTGGGTCACTTTGGCAGACAGGCAATGCTGAAATAGCTGCAAAATGGAAAATACAGTACGCATCTTTAAATATATCTGCCAGCTCTTGGCAGTTATCTCTTATATCTTTCAAAATAAACTTGCCAAAAACTTTTCCATCTATAATTAAATTTTCTATGTAACCAAATGAAAGATTATCTATAAGTATGACCTCGTAGCCTTTTTTATTAAGGCGATGTCCTAACTCAGATCCTATAAATCCTGCTCCTCCTGTAATAACTATTTTTTTGCTATTCATTCTTTCTTAATGATTATTTTTTTGCGTACTTATTTTTATTAAATTAAACTTATCAATAGCGTTTATTAATTTATCTGTGAATTTTGTTCTTTCTATATTTTTATTAATTAGGTTATCTAACAATTTCATGTTGTAAACATAAACCTGACTAGAGAATTTATCAAGGTTATACTCCTCAAAATTTTTATCTATGTTATTATTATTTAATTGAAATTGTGGTTTATTAGCAGTTGTAAAGAGTGTCAAATCTTTCATGCTATCTCCTTCTATGTAAAAATGGCTATACAATATGGAATAATAAGCAGTGAGACAATCTATAAAATCTTGACTACGAAGTCTTCTTTTGAATTTTCTTAATTTCATTTTTTTATTAAGATATTTTAAAATCTTGAATTTTCTTAAAAATCCTCTAAATCCACCTTTAAATAGAAGCATTACATATATCCCATAATACTTATCTTGTAAGTTTCTTTCTTTTTCGACAAGAGCTTTGAAAAAAGGGTCATTTGCATATTTCCCTAAAAAAACTGTTAGAACTGGATAATCTTTCCTAAATGGATGAATAAAACGCATTATATGGCCTCTTCCGCCGCCTATTTTAAAATCTGTATAATAAGAGTTGTCGTAATGATATAAATGTTTTAGATCGTCCCTATGTCCAAAAAAGCACTCATCAGCCATATAAAAGGGGGTTTTCAAGTCGAAAAATGGAACCCATATTTTATATTTGAATATATTCCCTTTGGGCAGAGGTTTCTTTATCATGAGTAATTTATTTTTATTTATTGCAATTTTTTTGATAAATTCTGGATTAACGTAAACATCTGATCTTGTTTTAAGAACGAATCTGCCAGGATCTACTTTATTAAGACCTGCTTCTAATGATTTCATCTGACACCATATATTTCCTGAACCTCTTATTTTTGGCTCTTCTGATTCAATTATTTTTATTTTATTTTTTTTGAAGAAGGAATAAATATCCGGATATTTCTGCACCTCCCCAAGCCAAGTTGAGAACTTTATTTCGTTAATTAACCCTTTTTCTCTGAGCCCTATCATCTCTAGAATAGATTTTTTAAACATTTCAGGCTTTCTTATTAATCCTGTAAAGAGAATATCTATCTTTTTTTCATTTTCCATCATTTTTAAGATATTTAGATAGATTTTTAAATCTTTTTAGAATTTACATTGAATGGAAATGAAAACAGAAAAAATTGTCAGGAGGGTTAATGAGTTATTTCATGATTTTACAAATAAAGAATATGAAGAAATGACGCATAGAGATATGCTTAAAAAAGAGAGATTGAGATGGGAAAAGGCAAAAAAATATCTTGAGAAGAATAAATCGATTAGAATACTTGATATCGGAAGTGGCGCTGGATTTGTTCCATTGACAATTGCTAATGTCTTTAAAGAAAGAGATGTGTTTATTTGCTCTGATGTATCAAAAATTATGCTGAATACTACTAAAAATAACATAAAAAAAGAAAAATTCAAATGTAAATTTAGATATGTCAAACTTAACAGCGAACAATTTCCTTTTAAAGATGAATCTGTAGACTTAATCACTACAAATTCTGTTCTTCATCATGTCCACAATACAAAAAATTTTCTTTATGAAATAGATAGAATATTAAAAAAAGACGGCATATTAATTATAGGGCACGAACCAAATATAAGATTTGCAGAAAATAAGATTCTTATTTATATTAATCATTTATTAAGCTTAATCTTTACACCTAAAGAAGAACTCAAGTTTGTATCTGTACGACTTGGTATATTTGATATTTTAGATAAATTATCTGGATTCATTAATCTTAAAAGAAAGAGAATAGTAAGTGAAAGAGAAAAGCTTGCTGAAAAGATTAGTGAAATATTAAAAAGAGAAAATTTAATTAAAGATAATCTCTCTATAGGAGAAATTATGAGTTTAGTTGATTATAAAACAGTTGGATTTGATCCATTTAATTTAATTCCAAGATATTGGGTTCTATATATTGAAACATATCATCATTTGCGTGGATTTGAGTACAACAAGGAAAAATTTCTTAGAAAATATAGTGAAAGTTTAAAAGAAAAATATCCTTTGGATGGAAGGACTTTCTTTGTTATATTAAAGAAGCCTTAGATTTTTCTATAGATTCCTTTATCATACTTACTAAATATCCCCTCTCTTTTTCTTCTGCATAAGGCAGGATTCTTGCAAAATTAAGAGATAGAAAAAAATTATGATTCTTTTTATAAATGTCTTCGTTCTCTAATAAATTGCCTCTAATAAAACCATTTATGAAATTCATTTTGGGAAGGATATTATTCAAATCTATTTTTGGATTTCTGAATTTATACCATTTTCCTTCTATATCTTGAAACAATTTAGAAATATCAAACCAATAATGCTCTATAAAACTGTCCAAAAAATCTATCAGATAATATTTCTTATCTGCTTTGTCATAAATTATATTTTCCATTGTTAAATCTCCATGGCAAAAAGTTTTTTTTATGTTGTTATATTTTTTCATCAAAGAGGCTTTATCTTTTAGGTCATTAAAAATATCTTGATTTATTTCGTTATTTAGAGAGGATCTTACTGATTCTATTTTATCCATTATGTGCGCGGGATTTATATTTTCATTATCTTCTTGGCTCTTCATCAAATTTATGATTAAACAAAGATCTTTTGAGATTTCTAGCAGCTCATTTATATCTGCATCATATATATATTCTATAAGATTTGTCCCATTAACATATTCCATATCAAAAAAAAATAAACTATTCATTGTGCCTTCTTTCAGGATTTCTGGAGCGACTATCTTTCCATTAGCTAGCTTTTTATTAAAATAGTCCTGTTTTAGCATTTGTTTTTTTAACCTATCATTATACTCAATAGACTTAGAGATCTTTCTTACAAAATATCCGCCATTATCTGAATAGAGCTGAATACTACAACCTGAAAATCCTTTAAAATTTGTAACAAACCTCATTTTAATTAGTTAGATGTATTTTTTTAGATCTTCTGAATCACGCAATATATTTATTGCCTCGCAAGTTGGATAACCTGTCGTATTTGAAAAATCATTAACTATAATCCTCTTTGCATGAAGGCAACCCATTAATAAACCATAATATTTTATGCTTAATTCTTTTAGTTTGGTTTCGGTCAATTTTCTATATTTTTCCGGGCGAGATGTTATAAAATATATTTGGGCATAAGGGTCTTCTGATAGCTTTTTTATTATCTCGAGATTTTCTTTTATTGGCAGAGTCTCTCCCCATCTTGGTTTAAAGTGTTGAGAAGCATTTTCAAAAAGTATGCCGTCTATATCGAAGAAGAAAGTTCTGAATCTTTTTGTATACTTTCGCCACTCATCCGCTGTTCCCCAATCGAAATAATTCTCTACCTTCTTTCCAAAGAATACTTCTTTTCTATTTGCTATTAAATCCTGGATAATATGGGAAACGTATAATTCTGAATTTCTTCCCATATTATTAATTCTTTCAAAGGATTCTATAAATAGTGTTGGGTTTCTGAAATGATACCCTCCTACGTTAAAGAAACTTGATATAATCTTCTTTTCAACAATGTCTATAATTATATTTTGGTCATTCATTTTGATATAACTTTTATTTCCAGGGTTTATTTCCGTATATTCATGGATATCTGAATAACAAACATAATTAATATTTTCATCTTTTAACTCAAAGGAAAAAGTATTATCGCTGTCTTTAACAAAAAAACTCTCATTTAGATTTGCTTTCTTAATTGTCAAATAAACTGTTTCGGCCTGGCTTTTTGTTGGATTGTCTAAAATAATAACCTTTATGCTGCTTCCCAAGTTGTCCTTTAGCCCTTTTATTATATCATATTGGTCCTCGTGTTCTTTTAAAATTGTGATAATAATATCTGATTCCTTTGCTTTTAATCCTTCTATCGCCTTTTTTATCATCATATCGCCTTCAGGATGGGTGAGCATCCATTTCGGTCTCATATTAGGAAACCTGCTTGACTTGCCTCCACATGGAATTATAACCTTCATTTTTCTCTCATCCGTATATAGCTTTCTTTCTTCTTATTTATTTAAGTTTTATGATGTTATGCTCTATTTTGATGGTTAATTAAAATTTTATTATTTAACTCTTTTTTTCAAAAACAGACAAAACTCTATATTTTTTCTTAAATTTGAAATCCGGCAAATCTAAATTTTCTGACATGCTTATTCCATACTTAATTGATTCGTAATTTGTATTGTCTTTTGAGTTCTTTCCCAAACCAACTTCAACCCATATCTCTCTCCTAAATTCTGGAAGGGAATTTGAACTTATCTTTTTGCTAGTTATAATTGTACTGTTTGAAAGAAATAGATTATAATCTTCCATACTTACGAACTCTTTGATTCTATCGCCCCAATATAAATGGGCTAATTCTCCATAATCGCCATTTGTATTTCCAACGACAAAAATCTGGCCTGCGTAATCCTGCGCTATTTCATTTAGGTCAGACTTAATTAAAATATATTGCGATGAATTATAAAATTCTATATCAGGGAATTCGCCTAAAACTTTCTCTATAGTGCGGACATTGGTGTCATAAGATATTTGAATTATATAGATTGAAACAGCAAATAAACTTAATAATATGAACATAAAAATCTGCTTTTTTGTCTGTTTATTATCTAGCTCTTTTCCCAGAAGCAATATTATAATTGGGGTAAATATAATAAGCAGTCTTAGTTGAGGATTTGTTAAAATAAAAAGAATAGATAATGAAATAAAAATAATTTCCTTCCTGTATTTTATAAAATTATTTTTTTTAAAGAACATATAAAAATAAAATGGGATATATAATAATATAATGAAAAATGATTTAAGACTTGGATTAGAATATCCTTGTTCATATGCTCCGTTGTATATTGCGAATGCTACAACTGCAAAAAAATGCTTAGCCAGACTATAAAAAGGAAAACCAAAGGCTATTTGATTGACTATTAAATTTGGAGTCATTCCTATAAAAACTGCGATAATAAATGAAATTGAGTGGTATAATTTTTTATCAAAAAGGAATGCCAATAAAAAAATAAAAGAAAAGTAAAAGGCTGTTTCCCAAAGAGCAGAAGCTAGCCCTATTAAAAGTCCTGAATAGAAAATATGCTTGAATTTTTCTTCTGAATCGAACTTTTTAATAAAATAGTAAGCCCATAGAAATAACAAAGAAACGGGAGGTAGAGGGCTAAGCCAAGGAGACATGTACCATATTAATGGACAGACTAGAATAAGATAAAGTGTTTTTTTGTTTTTGTTTGAGATATAATAGACGCTTAATATTAGTAAAGAAAGCCAGAATGCTGATGCAAATTTCAGGAGGAAAAAATCACTAGTTAGTTTCACATATGGGGCCAACATTAAACCATATAAAAGAGAATGTGATGTTCTCAATTTGGCTCTGTATTCACCTGCAAAAAACTTTGCAGTATCTGAAAAATCCTTAACATCTGTAAGATCAACGAGGTTATACGGCACTGTAATAAATGCTATAAGAAATAATAGAATTATTGTTATTAGAATTAGTATCCTATTACTGTAGTGCATAAAGATTTTTATAAATGGGGTTTATTTAAATATTGTTAAGATAGATTCTCTCAGATTTTTGTTAAGATTCATCTTTTTTCACACACGATAAAATTAGTAATTGGGAAGAACCATGGAAATCTTTGAGATTTTATTATTATGAAATTATTTTCTAACTTATTTATTATATCTCTAGGGTTACGTTCGTATAGTGTAACTTCTTTTTCTACCTTTGTATTGATGCCAAAAAATTTTATTATTGGATGAGTTAATTTTCTTAGTTTCTCATTTGGAAATGTAAGGATAAGTTTTCCGCCTTTTTTTAAAACTCTTGCTATTTCTGAAAATCCTTTATCTAATTCTGGCGCGTGTTCTATTACTTCTGTACATACTGCAACATCAAAGAGATGTGATTTAAAGGGAATTTTCTGAAGGGGCGCTTTTTTAACAACTATATTTGTGTTATGGCTTTTAGTGGATAATTTTTTCTTAAATTCCTTAAGAGCGTCCTCTATTATATCAATAGCATATAAATTAGATGGCTCTTTTTCCAAAATCTTTAGAGATATATATCCTGCTTCACAACCAACATCAATAACTTTTCTACCTTTTATTTTTCCTAGTTCTTTTAGAATTTTTTTTACTCTCAGCCTTGATGGATATCCTACAATTTTATTTTCATAAAATTGATTCATTGGCTCTTCTTTAAATTCTTTCTCCGCTGCCTTAAATGAATTTTTTAATTCGTTTGATAATTTCATTTTTGTCAAAAAAAGAATAAACTATATAAATATATGCTGAAGGTTTAGATGATGATAAAATATTTATGTGTTGGTTATGACAAAAAGAAAGAATTTGATAAACTCAAAAAACCCTTTAATCTAAAGAAAGAAGTTTCTATTATTTTGCCAACTTATAATGAAGAAAAAAATATTGAAAAACTAGTTAATGAATTGAGAAAGGAATTTCATGGCATAGATTATGAGATTGTGATATTAGATGATAATTCTAAAGATAAAACGCCTGCAATTATAGACAAGCTCGCCAAAAAAGGAGATGTTTTAGCTATACATCGGTATGGAAAGAAAGGATATTTTTCAGCTTATCAAGATGCTATTTATATGGCTAATGGAAGGTATGTTATAACGATGGATTCTGATTTATCGCATCCACCTTCAATTGCTAAGGAATTTTTAAAATATAAGAATGATTATGATATTGTTTCTGGATCAAGATATATGGAAGGCGCTGGCATGGATGCGCCATTTTCAAGGAAATATGGCTCGATGTTTTTGAATAAGATTTGTGCTTGGATTTTAGGTTTAAAACTTACAGATATTGCAGGAGATTTTCATTTGATGAAAAAAGATAAATTTATGAAATTGGGGTTCAAATATGGGCCTGTTTTTGGAGAATTTGATTTTGAGTTGCTTTATCGGGCAACTCAAAAAGGATTTAAGATTAAGGAAATTCCTTTTATATATAAATTCAGGGAAGAAGGGGAATCTGCAATGGGGATGGGTGTTAATGATGCTTTAAGCTTGGCGAAATTTGCCTGGGCTTATTTGAAGATGGCGTTGAGGCTGAGGTTTAGAGGATAAATTCATATTCAGTATCTACGAGCCACCTGCGTAGATACTGACCCAACACATAAATTTATAAATGAGACATGTCTAACTAAATTATGGAAAGGATAAAAGCAATAACTAAGAAATGGGGAAATTCATTTGCAGTTATTTTGCCAAAAAAACTAGTGGATACTCAACGCATTGAAGAAGGAACAGAGATAACAATAACTATCGAACCTATAAAAAAAACTAGAGTAAAGGATATCTTCGGGATAATGAAGGAAAAGTTAAAAAGAAATACTCAACAAGTGATGGATGAAATAGACAGAGATTTCTGGCCAGAGGAAGAATAAAATGTATTTCTTTGACACTTATGCTATTATTGAAGTAGTCAAGGGGAATTCCAATTATTCACCTTACATGGAAGAAACAATTTTTACTACAATTAATAACCTTGCAGAAGTATATTATTATTTTCTTAGAGAAACTAATAAAGAAACTGCCGATCAATCTATTGCAAAATTAGATATTTCTTTTGTTGAGATAACAGAAGATAATGCGATTGAAGCTGCTTCATTTCGCTATAAATATAAAAATAAAAAAATGTCATTTATAGATTGTATTGGTTATATTGTAGCGATTAATAATAATCTGCTCTTTTTAACTGGAGATGATGATTTTAAAGATGGTTTTGAAAATGTGGAGTTTGTTAAATGATAAAGGTTTAATGGGCTGACAACTAATATAGGTTTGTTATGATATTGAAAATTTAAAGACAAGAAGGAGAGAAACAAGAGCCCTAATAAAAGCAAGCAAGGAATTAAAATGTAATAATCTAATCATAATCATAAAAGATTATGATAAAGAAGAAAAAATTGATAAAAAAAGATCAAGTTTATCCCGTTGTGGAAATGGCTGTTGAATTAAAAATCTTTATATAATTTTCATTGATTTATGGTAATTGCTACTTGATGAAATGACAAAAAGTGCGAAAAGTTTATATAGATAAATATTGTTGATTTTTTATGGATTTAGAAGAATTAGCCAGATATGCACAAATAGTAAAGACGGGAGTAATAATTTTGAGCGGATCTGCTATTGTAATATTAGGATATAAAATTATGGGTGAGAGAAAAAAGTTAGCACAAGCTCAGGAGAGACTAACACAAGCTCAGGAGTTGGCGTCTAAGCTACCTTCATATAGCGGTATTAAGCAAGTGGCTTCGTGGAAAGATTTAAAGCGTTTTGTAAGTGAAGAATATCCCATACATAGAAAAGAATTAGAATCAATTCAGCAAATGCCAGAAAGATATAACAAGGGTATTTTTGAAGTTGAGAAGAATGTTAAAGATGACGAATTCAGCACTCATGTTACAAAAAGAACAAGAGGAATTGTCGAAGGAATTGAAGATGATTCGAAAACATATGCTGCTGCGGCTTCTTTTGTTGAAGACAGGAAAAA
The DNA here is from genome assembly GCA_964362915.1 of Candidatus Woesearchaeota archaeon. Taxonomy (GTDB): domain Archaea; phylum Nanobdellota; class Nanobdellia; order Pacearchaeales; family GW2011-AR1; genus JAUSIK01. The sequence continues at coordinate 21,762 of CAYIGH010000004.1, forward strand.
AATTATTTCAAGTATTAGATTGAGAACAGAAAAGGGCATTGGAGTTGTAGAATTTCCTAGACAATTATCTACTAGTGAAAGAGATACATTAATAGGAAGAGAAATTAGTTATGAAGAAAAATATAGCTGCTATGATGAAGGAGCATATACGGGTTTACTTCAAGGATGGCATTATACTATTGAAACTTTGAATGATAGTAAAGATAGATTAAAACTGAAGGAGGATATTACTGTTTAAGATGAAATCACTTGAAGATAAAACTATACATAATATTAATTTAACAGAACTGCCGAATTTGGATATAATGAGAGAGGTAGTATCAAAAATATCAGATAAACTTTCTGATTCATATTCTTCTTTAAAATAAAGCCACTTATAGAAGTTTTATCTTATGAGAAGGAATGGGTGCGTACTGGCGGAGGTCATTTAGAGCCGTCTACTCATATGGCGGAAGTAACTTTACCAAAAGAAAAGAGAGTTGCTGGTTATGCTTTAGCATCTGGAGAAGTTTTTCTTTTTAATATTGGAAAAGGGTGGTGGAATAGAACAGAAGGAATAAAGGGACTACACGTGGATGGTGATAGGGATGTCAAGGGGTATACAGAAACCCCTAGAAAAGGTTTGCTGAAAATTTTTGGGCCTAAAAAGGAACCTATTTATGGAGATGTTGGAAAACTCTTAGTAACCTATACTGTTATTGACAATAAAGAAAGATTAACAATTTGCCAAAGAGACTCTAAATTGAAAGAAATTTGTAAGAATGTTCTTTCTGATTCTGGCAGAGACAAGAGTGTTGTATCAGTTAGTAGAGGATTATATGATAATGATTGTAGGAATTTTTTTGTATTTTAATTAGTAATTCATTTTTCTATTTCTAGAATTTCAATTAAATTTATCCTTATACCACTCATAAGTTTGTCTTAAACCTTCTTGCAGGCTTATTTTGGGAATAAAGCCTAGAGCTTGAAGCTTTGATGTATCTGGGCATCTTCGTAAGACACTTCCTGCTGGCGCTGGCTGGATATCTATTTGAGGATGAGGAGATACATTAATTGCTTCGAACAACTGTTTTGCTAAATCTATAATTTTTATTTCGCCGTCGCTTCTTCCTATATGAACTGTTTGGCCATTTGATTTTTCACTTTCCATGACAAGACGAGTTGCTCTTACTGCATCATCTACATGGCAAAAGGTTCTAGTTTCCTGCCCTCCAAATATTTTAAATGGATTTTCTTTTTTTACAATTCTTCCTATGAATTGCGGGAGGACGTGGTCAAAGCCCATTCTTGAGCCATATATATTATGATATCTTATGATAACGAAGTTTTTTAGGTTGTATGCTTTTGCATAAGAATGGACAGCAACTTCTCCAACTATTTTTCCCGCCCCATAACTCCATCGGACATTTTTGGGATCGTCAATTACAAGAGGAACTTCTTCTGGAGTTGGTATTGGAAAAGTATCACCAACTAACTTTAATGTTCCTGCATAAGCTTCAGAACTTGATGCAAACATTAATTTTCCTTTGTTTTGTTTTACAAACCAGTCTAATATGTTCATAATTCCAAATACGCCGACTTTTAGAACTTTATCGGGAATTTTATAGAAGTTTTCTGTGCCGTTAATCGCTGTAAAATGATATATATAATCAAATTCTTTATCTATTGAGTTGAATGTTTCTGATTTTGTAATGTCTCCTTTAATAAAGGTTACATTATATTCTTTAAGCAAATTATCCAATTCTTCATCGGCCTCGCTTCTGGCAAAATTGTCAAGTAAAGTTACATTATAGCTATTATCTGCCAAATGCCTTGCTAGATGGTATCCTATAAACCCCGCGCCTCCTGTTATCAATGCTCTTTTTGACATAGTTACTCTTTTATTATATGGTTTATAATATTTGTTAATGTTCACTCTAAAAAATATAAGATAGAAGTCAGAATCTAAATTTATTTAAAGGCAGTCTCAATATTTCTAAAATGGAGATAAAAAATATAATTCCAGTTGCTAATACTTTTATAGGAGAAGAAGAAGCAAAAGCAGCATATGATGCTATTAAATCAGGTTGGGTTAGTTTTCTAGGACCTAAGGTAAAAGAATTTGAAGATGCTTTTGCAAGAGAAGTTGGTGCAAAACATGCTATCGCAGTAAATAACGGAACTTCTGCCTTGCATACTGCACTAGCAGCTATTGGAATTAAAGAGGGCGATGAAGTTATTGTTCCATCTCTAACTTATGTGGCTACTGCAAATGCAGTTCTCTATCAAAATGCTATTCCTGTTTTAGTTGAATCTGATCCGCAAACTTATAATATAACTGCAGAAAATATTGAAAAAAAGATTACTAAAAAAACAAAGGCAATAATGCCTGTTGATATGAACGGCATGCCTGTTGATTACGATTCTATAATTGCCTTGGGAGAAAAATATTCTATTCCTGTAGTTGCAGATAGCGCCGAGAGTCTTGGAGCTATGTATAAGGGAAGAAAGATAGGATCTATTGCACCAATTCATGTATTCAGTTTTTTTCCTAATAAGAATATAACAACAGGAGAGGGGGGAGCCATAACAACGAATGATGAAGAATTAGCGAAAAGAATGCGTATAATTGTAAATCAGGGGCAGGATTATAGATATAATCATATTATGTTGGGGTATAATTACAGAATGACTAATTTTCAGGCAGCCATTGGAATTGAGCAACTTAAAAAACTGCCTTTTATCTTAAAAGAAAAAGAGAAAATAGCCAGTATATACAATAATGCTTTAAAGAATAGTAAAAATATTAAAATTCCCTCCGTGCCAGAATATGTAACTCAACACGCCTGGTATATGTATACTATATCTATTGAAAATATAGAAAGAGATTACGTAGTGAAAAGATTAGATGAATCTAAAATTCAAACAAGGCTAAGTTTTCCTCCAATCCATACTCAGCCATTCTATAAAGAAAGATCTGGCTATACTAATGACTCACTGCCCTTAAGTTATAATGCATGGAAAAAACTTATCAATATACCTATTTGGGTTGGTTTAGGAGATAAACAGAATTATATTATTAATAAACTAAGAGAAATTTGTGAAAATGGAGAATAACGTTGAAGAATCAAAAGATAGAATTGCTATATTTGGGCTTGGTTATGTAGGCCTGCCATTTACAGCGGCCCTGGCCAACGTGGGCTTTAATGTAATAGGAGTGGATATTGATAATGATAGAATCGAGATGTTAAAAAAAGGAAATATTCCTATATATGAGCCAGGTTTAGAAGAAACGCTTAGAAAGAATAAAAATAAAATAGAATATACTACTGATAGCGCTTATGCTACAAGAAATTCAAATAGTATTTTTTTAACAGTGGGAACTCCTCTAAAGGCGAACGATGAGCCAGATTATACGCAAGTTGATTCATGTATTGAGATAATTGGAAAAAACTTAAGAAAGGGTCGGCTAATAATACTAAAATCAACTGTTCCTATAGGAACTACAGAGGAATATATCGCCCCTAAATTAGAATCTCTTTCTGGATTAAAAGCAGGAGATGATTTTTATTTGGTTTTTTGCCCTGAAAGAACAATTGAAGGTCTGGCGCTGCATGAAATTTATCACTTGCCTAAAATAATAGGAGGAATAAATAAAGAAAGCTCTTTGAAAGCGGAGAAGATTATGAAAAAACTAGGAGGTAAAGTAAGTATAGTATCAAGTCCGAGAGTTGCAGAAATGTGTAAGCTAGTTGATAATCTATACAGAACCACTAATATTGCGTTTGCTAATGAATTGGGTATGGTGTGCGAAAAGATTGGTATTGATGCAAATGAAGTCGCTTCTATAGTAAATAATTCTTATCCTAGAACAAATATTTTTAGTCCTGGCTTGGGAGCAGATGGGCCTTGTTTATCAAAAGATCCGCTTATTTTTAAACATGCTGCGTTAAAATATGATATATCTACTCCTGTTATAGATGGCTCAATCATACAAAATAGATTTTCCACATTAAGAATTGCAAATATGGTCAAAGAATATATATTGAAAAATAATCTTGGGAATATTAATCTAGCTATAATAGGGCTTGCTTTTAAGGGTTTTCCTGAAACAGACGACCTCAGAGGATCACCTGCAACCAAGGTTTTAGATGTTCTTAAAAAAGAAAAGATACATTTAGACTCTATTAAATTGTATGATCCACTTGTTAAGAAATTCACAGATCATAAGATAGCTGATTCAATAGAAGAAGCATTGGATGACGCAAATATAATTTTATTTCTAACTAATCATCCTAGTCTTATGAATCTAGAATTTGATAAAATTCATGAAAAAATAAGCAAGCCTGCTTTTATTATAGATGCATGGGGCAATATTAATTCTAAATTTATTCCTGCAGGAGTAAATTATTTTAGAATAGGGAAAGGCAATTAAATAAGATCAATATAACTCTTTCTACTTTTCGGAACTTTAATTTTATAGCTTGTTGTTGTTTTTTCCGAGCAATTTTCGCATGTTAGGGTTCTTATTTTAAATTTATCTGGAATATTTATTGGTATGCCAAAATATATTCCTCTTAAACTTAGCAGAATATCATATTTTAGATACTGCTGATTAATTTTTCTTCCTATCATTGCACTCACAAGTGGTTTTAGCAAAAATGAGAAATCATTTATTAAAAAAAGATAAAATCTTAATGGTAATTTATTTGCAATATATCTTGCTGTATTCCCAATAATGCCTTTTTCTTTATGAAATAATACTAAAATAATACCATTTGTTTTTGTAACTCTAATAAATTCGTTTATTGCTTTTTTCATTCCCTCTGGATTGAGATAAAAAATAGTGCCGACACAAATAACTATATCAAAAGAAGAATCCTCAAAAATGGAAAGTTTCTGAATATCTCCTCTTCTAAATCTTAGTCTTTTATTATTATGAAATTTCTTTTTTGCAACTTTTATACATTCTTTGCTTAAATCAATGCCTTCTACTCTTTTTGCACCTTTATTGATTAATCCTACTGAATAATCTCCTACTCTGCATCCCGCATCTAGAATTATTTTATTTTTTATTTCTTTATCAGAGAAATAATAGTCGAGAAATTTCTTTACTTCTGTTTGATTTAAGAAATAGTTTTTTGTATGATTAAAGATTTTCCCTGAATTAGAATTGTTCATTTTTAGATAATTTGCTTTAGATTTATAAATATGATGGGGAAATAATAAAAAAAGGATATACTCAAAAAGCGAAGGATTTATAAATAAAACTATATTAAAATATTAAGAAAATAAAAAGATGGTGGGTAAAAAAAAGTTTATTTATGGAATTATCTTTACAGTACTAGTTATATTATTCTCTTGGTTTGTAATATCAGTAATTACATCAAGTCCAGAGGTGAGAGTAATTTCTCCTGCCAATTTTACAAATAGTTCAGGTACTATTACATTTAACGTTACATACGCAAATAGTAGCGCAACTATAATTGACCCTATGAACGTGACATTTTATTATAATCTTTCTTCAAGCTGGGCAGCATTAGGAAATAGTACTATTAATAATGTGTTAAATGGCTCATGCTTCAATGTTGCAAAAGCATGTTTTGTAACCCTCGCAAAGGGCGGTGGCGGGTATAACTTGAGTGATGGCGTGTATAACATTAATGCCAGCTTAGACAATGGAACAGATCAAGTATCAGTAAGTCTTACAGCTAACTTAAGTATTAATATTCTTATCGATAATACGCCGCCAATTGTATTTAATGGGAATATCACTAATCCAGTTACAGAAAATAATTATTCGGGCAATTTAATATTAAATTCTTCTGTTGTTGATGCGCTTGCAACTGTTAGGGCAGTTGCATTTAATATAACTAATTCGACAAGTGACCAAACTAATGGAACAAGTTTCGCAAATGCTATCAGAATAGGAACTCAAATCGGAGTAACATTCTTTAACTATACTATTAATACTGCTCAATTTCCTGATGGTTTATATAATATTTCTATATTAGCAAATGATACAACTAATGGGGGCAATATTAATAATTCAGCAGTATTACGATTGGTAAGATTTGATAATACGCCGCCAATTGTATTTAATGGGAATATCACTAATCCAGTTACAGAAA